>JACCXN010000056.1 GCA_013696965.1 Bacteroidota bacterium
AAAATAGAAAAACAATTTTTGAACCTAAAAACAAATGATATACCTTTGACCAAATTGTGCACTCTTGTTTCCATTTTCTGTGCACTCTTATTTACCATTTTCTGTGCATTGTTGATTACCGACTACACAGAGTAAAATTATTTAATCTTATCTTTTTTGAATAAAAACCGTATGAATTCGTTGATGGGTGTTGTGATTGTGTTTTTTCTCAGATAAAACTATTAAAATGCTTTCTAAAATGTTTATGTTACTTGTTTTATTTTTTTGGTAAAATACAACTCTGAGTCCCACAGTATTTATATGGTTTTTCCATTGAAATGATAGTAGTCTTGTGTATTATAATTACAATGTAAAACAACATGGTATCCACATTTTTTAGAAAGCCCAATATATTAGGCAAGTTTACCCTTTTCGTATTAAAAAAATACACTTTTTCATGTGGTTTTTATGCCAGTTTTAAAATTAATTTTTAAATTGCAGCATAAAAAATAATACTATGATAACTTGCAGACGTTTTACCGCTCTTTTTCTTTTGCTTTTTTCTTTTACATTTTACAGTTGTATGGAGGAAGAAACTCCTACAAAAGTATTAATGCAGGGTACTTGGGAATTAACTGAGGCCACGGATGAGAACGGTGCTGATATAAAATCAACAGTTGCTTTTCCCGTTTCTGCTATTCAATTAACCGATGATAACGGAATGTTAGGAACGCAAGGTCCTATGTTTACTTATGTAGTATATGGAGGAAGCAAATGGATCAATGCATCGGCAAAAATAAAGCAATCTTTCGATTATGCTAATTTCCGTTTTAATACGGGTGAGTTTTTTGTTGAAGGGGGCACTCCTGATAGGTTTACAGTGGAAGCAAAATTACAGGCAACAGCCGCAGTTGGAGGATTAGTTGATATACTTACCATTTTTGGAGTTGGAAATGGATGGCTTCAACAGGTTGTTTACCATAAGTTCATTGATGTGAAAGTTACTTTTCCAACTGTGGAAAAATCAAAGGAGAGAAACATTATGATATGGGAACTTGATGATTTAACTACCGCTGCATATAATTATAAAGATGCCCAAGGAAATATTGTTTTATGGCAAGGATGGCCGGTGGATAAATTCACAAAAGGCAAATTTACTTTTACCAAAAGAATAAAAGGACTAAATGAAATAGTTCAGGAAAATATTTAATTTTATTATCTGTACTAATTATTTTTCCGGTTTAATCAAACTTGAATTTTATTAGATTCTGCATGATTTAATTCTGATTGTTCAACAGAAATAATTTGTTGAACAATCAGAATTATTTGTGTTTAAGCCTCTTCATTGTAAAATATCTTATAAAATTTACGTCCTTTTTCATCTACACCCTTCTCAATCATTTCTTTATTTCCATGGATATAGATATGAAAATTTTTATCCAGCTTAAGCACACTTTTAAACACCCGTTCTTGTTTTTTTACAGCAGGGGCTGAAATTTCAAAGTCATCTACAATATCAAATTCTCTTTCCACTTGCAATTCCTCCTTGTATTTACTGAAAGATTGAATAAAATTTGTGTTTTCAAATACTTCCCCGGCAAATTCTTGTTCATTAAACTGTTCCTTATTTTTAAAATAATCCATTGAACGGTTTAAAATATCAATTTTCTCTGCCTTGCTTACTTCCTCAGGGAGTATTTCAGTAACAAATGCTTTTGTAATATTCAGGTAATCCTTAGTGTGGTGGTAATTGTCGGAACAGGTTTTCAAATTCAAAAATTCTTCTTTCCAATAGTGGGCTTCTTCAGTTTTATTTGCTTTATCCACAATACATACCCTATAACCTGATTCTTTTTCCATATTAAAGAGTATACAGCCCTTGTCTAATTTATTCACATTGATTCCTTTTTCAGAATCAATTTCAAAATTACCTTTTACTGGAGAAACCTTTAAAAATGTTTCTTTTCTTTCAGATTTAAATATCCCAATAGCATCAATAGTTTGATTTTCTACCCTACAATTCCTAAGCAGGCAAACATAGAGTTCACCTGTTTTTATTTTCGGATGACTGGATTTTTCAAAAAGATGTTTGGCAATGGCAATTGATTGAATATAAAAATTGGCATCGTTACTGAAAATTTTATCACTGAAGGAGTATATTTCATTCAGATTAATATCTGTAGGATGGTTTAGGGTGTAAAACTCATTGATATTGAAAGGCGATAAAAAATACTTTAAAAGCAGTTCTCCGGTTGCTTGGTTTTCAATATCTGCAAGGCCTTTGGATATTTTCAGGCTATCTGCTTTTAATTTATTTCCAACTTTATGTACAGCAAGTTTTTCAAGGGAAGTATTCGAAAAATCAATCATTGATAAAATTATATTAGATTACTACTCATTTTAATTATTGGGACAAAAGTACAACCTGCAAATTTGAATTTTGCACATAGTTTATGTTTTATTGACCTAAATTTGATTATTGGAAATACTATTGTTTTTTTTAAAATCATTCAGATATTTACATCTAATTATTTTACAACAAATATGCAATTAAAATGAACGATCCAAAAGTATTAAGCAGCGTTGCTGAGTTTCACAAAACCTTTGAACATCCAATTGAAGCAAAACCCATTATTCCAGCTAAGGAAAGGTGTAATTTAAGAATTTCCCTTATTACCGAAGAATTAAAGGAGCTTGAGCAGGCCATAAATGATAATGACATCATAGAAGTAGCAGATGCTCTATGTGATCTGCAATATGTACTTGCAGGAGCTATTCTTGAATTTGGGCTGGGAGAAAAATTCAAAATGCTTTTTGATGAAGTACAAAGATCTAACATGAGTAAGGCCTGTAATAATTTAGAAGAAGCAACAGCCACTGTTAATCACTATAAGGAAAAAAACAATGTGCATGCCATTGTAAAAGAAAAGGATGGAAAATTCCTGGTTTACCGGGAATCAGATAATAAAACGCTTAAATCAATTTACTATTCTCCGGCTGATATTTCTTCTGTAATGCAAGGCTAATGGGAATTAAATTGAGGCGGGAAAAAGATGGCATTTACAATTAATTGTGTAAATCACTTAGAGCAATTAAACCCTTAAAGTCAATAATGTTAATTTTAGACTTTGTTGTTGATATTAGTTTCTCATTTCTAAAATCTGAAAGTAATCGGTTTACCGTTTCTTTTGCTGTGCCGGTGTAACAGGCCAGATCTTTTCTTGAAATAAAAAAAGAATCAGTTAAATTTTCATTTTTTTGATTGTATCTGTTAAATAAATTGATAAGGGCATCGGCAAGCCTTGCCTTAACTGGTTTGTAGGCCATATCTGCAATCCTGGTTTCTGCGTCTGAGAGTTCCTTTGAAAGGAGTAAAATAAATTGTTCGGAAATTTTATTCTGAGTATTTATTAATTTGCGAAAAACTTGTTTTTCAATGAAACCTATGGTAGTATCTTCCAATGCCTGGGAAGTAGAATTAAATTTCATGTTTACGGCAAGTTCAGTAAAATTCAATAAATCACCCTGGATTGAAATTCTAATAATCTGTTCTTTTCCTCCACTTCCTGTTTTCCTAATCTTTACACTTCCTTTTTTTACAAAATAAGCCCCTAATGAAGAGCTTCCCTGGCAATAAATGAGTTGGTCTTTTTTAAATTTAAACTCATCAAACCCCTTATCATCCATATTAATTCCCAAAAAAGGCATTAAACTATAATTCGAATAAGTTGAAATCATAAAACTGCAATTTTTACCTAAATCTCTTAAAACAGTGGTATTTTATTTGTATAGTATTGATCCTATTAAATTAAGAAAATTTATCAAGGATAAAAAGAGATTTTTCTTTTTATATTAATGAATTGATTAAAAATTGGTTGAAAATAACTTGAATGCAATAATTAGAATTCAGGGTGTGATTTAACTCACATATACTTTGAGTTAAATCAATTAAACAAAAGACCGATAAGCTTTTTTATCAGTCTTTTGTTTAATTGAAAAATACCTTTAATGAATGAAAAAATTATGAAATAGAATTGGTCTATTGTTAGGTATTAATTATAATCTCCCTTATGAAATAAGAGGTTCTTTTGCTTTTTTATTGACTTTTTCCTTTGCCATTTTTGTTAATTCCGCATCAAATTCTTTTTCCTCCATTAAAGAATAATGTAACAAATCAGCTATATCCTTAAATTGAAGTTCGTTTGCATAGGTACATGCAGAACCATAACCGGCAATTTCAAAATGCTTTATATATTGAATAGTTGTAATTAGCGCTGCATCCATTATCTCCTTGTCGGCTGTTCTGCTTATTAGTTTAAAACCTTCCCTTATTAATCCTTCCATAGAATCTGAATGTTCTCCAAAAGAGGAGACAGTGAGTAGGGTGGCAATTTTTTCCAATCGATTTATTTGTTGTTCGGTTGTTACTACATGGTTTTCAATTGCTAAAACAAGGTCACTGGAGTTGGCTCTTGGTACCATATCAATTAAGGCCCCAATTTGTTGTTTTTCTGCATTGTACAATTCTTTAACTTGTTCTATTAGCAAATCTTTCAGGTTGTTTATCTTCTCCATATATTATTTATTTGTATTTAGTTTAAATATATTTCTTATAATCCAAAATAGCGATGATTAAGGTTTGTGAGATCGATAATTTGTATCATCGAAATTTTAGAATTACTGTCAACTTTTAAGGAAGCAAGCTTTCCATTTGGATATTTTAATCAAACCTAACTTATACTCCAAGGCTGATAAAGCAAATGCTTAGTTCCAAAATACTTTATCCTTATTCAATTAATATTGAAGCAGCTGTATAGGAATGAAAGTTTTAAAAAAAAGTAAAGTGAAAGTAATAAAGCTATATTGGTTTAATTTAATCAGGAAAGTTAATCCAGCAAAACGGTTAAACATTTATCTCTTGTAACTTGTATGGAGTCCAGTATTACCGCTCCATAATTTGGAACAGAGGTGTATAAGTGGATGCCTGGTGGTAAAATAAAATTAGCGGAAGTTACTGGTTCACAATCAAAAACTGTATCTGTATAATTTGTTATTTTTTTTACTCCATAATTACTTACGGTAACAGAAACAGGTATACTTAATGGCTTTTTTGACCAAAAAGTAACATGTCCTGAAGGCTGAATTACAGTATATTCAATTTTTGCCTTATCAGATACCAGTTCATTTTTAGAAAAAACAGTAAGGCTGGCTGAAAAATCCCCAGCTTTGTTCATATAAATGGAAACGCTTTCTTCCGTATATTTATCTCCTTGAATAAGCCATTCCCTGGAGAATGAGTTTTTTGAACAATCGGTAAAAGTAATTGTTTGACCAATATCAATGCTGTATTCAGAGGTTTCAATGCAAGCCTGGGGATATTTTTTACAAGAACAAACAAACACGATAAATAAGGGAAGAATAATTATTTTCATAGGTGTTTTGTTTCTTGATTCTCATCCCGATTTATGGCAATTCATACTTGGTAATGATTGGCTTTTCATAACAATTCTTTGGCCTGATTTAAAATCAATAGTCAGGCTTTATTAAAGTTAAGAAAATTTATGGTGTTTATAAAATTAAGGAGGGTATGGAAATTTTAATAAATAAGAGTGTTTTATTCAAGCTTTAAAACACTTAAAATTTCAAATTAAAACTATTTATAAAGTGTAATCACCTAAGATCAATTACATGGCATTGGCCTTTTTCAACAGTAACACTTCCACTCCAGGAATAGGTGTTATCTCCGGCAAAATATTCATAGGTGCCGTCAGGAATATCTAAAAACAGAGCTCCTCCGGTTGAATTTTCACAGGTAGGGGGTATTTCAAGTCTTACAGGAATTGGCTTATTTGTTTCTAAAAAATAAACAACAGTATTGGAAAGAGCAGATTTAGTGCTTAGGTAGAAAAGAACTGAACCTGAAAGGGGCTTTACTTTAATCGATTTTGTTATGTTATTATCTTCTTTTAGGTTTTTTGAAAAAGCTGTCAATTTTATATCCTTGGTTCCTGAGGTGGTTGGTATATAGGTAATATCCTTACTGTTTAACAATTCTCCTGAAGGTAGTTCCCAAATATAGGAATGCGCCTTGTCCGAAGAGTTAGTAATTGTTACTGTATCCCCAATAAAACATTCATTATCCATTTTAAATGCAGCAACAGGAGGTTTGGTACAGGCGGATAGGATTAAAATAAGGGTAGGAAACAAAAGCTTTTTCATTGGATTTTTTTAATTTTCGAAGTTTCAAATTTATGAAAAATTAATCCATTTTGTTAATATTAATGAACTCAATCAATCATTTGCTATAGTGAACAGTTTGATAGCTTCGGTTATTGCCCTTAAAAAGTATATTAATTAAAAAATAAAGGGCAAAATTTTATGAAAGTTTATAACTGTAAAAATCAAAGCAAAAAAAGTGCTTAAAGTGTAGGGATTATAATTAATTTCACAGCTTTATTTATTTTTACAATAAATGTTTTCCTCCAACATCTTTGCCTGTCTATGAAAGCAATTAGCCTGAATGATGTTAAAAAAGAATTAAGTGAACTGGCACCTTCTAAGTTACTTGAACTTATACTGCGCCTTGCAAAACACAAAAAGGAAAACAAAGAACTTTTATCTTATCTTCTCTTTGATGCTGAAAATGAAAACAAATTCATTGAAAACCAAAAATCTTATATGGATGAAGAGTTTGAAGTATTGAATAAAAAAACTATTTACCTAACTAAAAAGGGACTTCGAAGAATCCTTAGAAACATTAATAAAAACATTCGTTTTACCGGATCAAAAAAAACAGAAATAGAACTTCTTATCTATTTTAGCATAAAACTTAAAGATTCTGGTATCCGGCTTTCCGAAAGCAAGGTTTTAAGCAATCTTTACCAGCAGCAAATAATAAGGATTAATAAAGCTGTTGCGCTTTTACACGAGGAATTGCAAAGTGATTACAAGCAGGATATTGCCCAGTTAAACCTTTAATGGTTCCTTAAGTTTTTAGGTGAAAATAAAAATCAAAAAAATAGTGTGATATTTGTCTGAAATCATTTCAAAAAAAAAAATTAAAAAAATGACTGATAAGCTTAATTTCCTGAACATCGATTTCCCTAAACTATTAGCAAAGTTAAATGCACAAGACAAAGGTGAGTGGGGCGTATTGAACGGACAGCAAATGGTTGAACACATGAGCGATTCGGTTAGAATTGCCAACGGAAAGGATAAAATGGTATTACAATATCCCCCTGAAAAGGCTTTAGAATATAAAAAATTTGCTTTGAGCGATAGGGATTTTAAGCAGAATACCAAAAATTCCTTAATGTCAGAAACCCCTGCAGCCATTAGAAAATCTAGTATGCAGGAGGCAATTAAAGAGCTCGAAAATGAATTAGCCTGCTTTAAAGATTTTTTTGAAACAAACAAGAATGCTACATTAACAAATCCATTTTTTGGTGATATGAATTTTGAAGAATGGACACATTTATTGCATAAGCATGCGCTGCATCATTGCAAACAGTTTAGATTGGTTTAGTATTTGAAAATCCAGAACTGATTTTCCAGCACAACAATAGGCTAAGATGATGTTCACGACTAAGGGGTTGCAAATGTATATTGCGTTTGATAGGCTTCTCTAGTGACTTTTTTTTTAAATTATTAATTCCAGTTTATATTTCTTTAAAAATAATTTTAATAAAGATTTTCACTTGTCAATTTTCTACAGAACCAACCAGGAGTATGCATTCAGAGCTTGTATTGTTTTGAATAGAATGTTTGGTATTTACCGGAAAAACCAAAAAATCACCTGTTTCACTCGTGTGGTGGACACTATCTATGATAAATTCAGGATTTCCCTGAATAACATAAGCGTATTCTGTTTTATCTGGATGAATGTGTTCGGGATAAACCGAAAGTGAATCAACCTTAACAAGTTTAAGTGTGCCCTTTTCTTGGTTTAATAATTCCTTTCCTGAAAAGCCTTTAACTTTTCCTGCTGTCCATTCAAACAAATCTGATTTAATTTTCATCTTTTTTTAATATTAAAGTCTCTTGTTTTAGCATAAGTGCTAATCCAAATTACCTGCCTAATTTGAATAACACAAGGCCTGATGACGAAATTTTGTTTTTTTTATCCTTTTTCCAAATTCTTTCAATATCGTTTAATTATTAGCAATAAAATAGGATTCAATTAAAAAGGAACAAATTATATTTATAAAATTAAAGTTAATTTAAGTGGAAAGCAATAATTAATAGGGTAGGGAGTACCTTTAGGAGAAATTTTCTTTGCCAAAGAATGAACTTAATTTGCAAGGGAATAAATTTACAAATTTTGTTTTTTTTTAATAATACAGCTATGTGATGAAAGAGTGTTTATCAAATGTAAGCCTGGCCAAAGAAAGGACAATGAAAATAATTTACTATTATTTTATCGTTTCTTTAAAAAAACAATTTGTAAAAATTATGGTTTGGCTATGGGGCATAAGATAGGCTGCAATGAAAATATATCTCTCCTGTAATAGTTTAGAATAAAACCAAGCCATCAATTAATGAGGCTTGGTTTTTTATAGTTGAACATAGTTATTTAAGAAGGATAAGATTGGCCTGTTTTCCAATTTTTAAACTGATACATTTTATGGTTTTTAGCCAATGATTTTTTTATCCTTTGCGTCATATTCTCTTTGCAAAAGCAGCTCCAAAAGCAGCAGCAATTGCTCCAATTTATGGTTTTTTAGACAATAATTTTTTTATCTGTTACGTCATATTCTCTTTTTGCAATACCAGCTCCAAAAGCAGCAGCAATTGCTCCAACAATCAAAGCAAAAAAAGTAATAATTGCGGCTCTTGAAACTCCTTTTGCAACTCTATCTCCAGCCAGCCTTGCTTTTTCCTCTGCTTGCATTGTTATTTCATCTATTCTTCCTTCCAAATGATCAATTTGAGCCTCTGCTTCTGCTCGGCTTTTGCCTGTTCTTGCAACAATTATATTAATTAGGTTCTCTCTGTCAACATTACCTGCTGATTTTCTATATTCTCTGAACGCTTGTGCAATTTCTGGTGCTGATTCCATTTGGCCTCCTGTTGTTGTAATTGTTTCAGAAATGCCCGATTGCTTTAAGAGCAATTCAACTTCTTGTTGGATAGTCTCCAATGTAATACCTCTTTGCTCTAACTGAGCTCCAATCACTGGGCCCATTTCAGATACGCCTTCGCCTGCAATTGCTAATGTTTTACCTATCACACTTCCAACCCCACTTATTATTCCTCCAATAGCAGTTGTTAGTAAATAAAAGGATAATATGGTGTATAAGCCCCAGGTAAGAATTCCATGAAAAACTTTGCTGTAAGTATTTATAGCACCAGCAAATTTTCCAGCTACCCAACCTCCTGTAAACAGGGATAATAAAACTGTTACAACCCACCAGATTATGGCTCCGATACCCAAGCCTTCCATAGGATATTCCTGAGATAATGGATTAACAGTTGCCAGCCCAATTGAAATTCCCAATAGTGTTAATAGGAACTGAAAAATAAAAGCAATTATTAGTCCTGCAAACACACTGCTCCAGGAAATAAAATTTAAAAAACCTCTTCTGGGTTTTGTTCCTTCAGTATAAAATTCTGAATTTGTTGTTGGATTTTCCATTTTTTATGATTTAATATTTCTTGTTTGATTTATTTATTTATTTACTTCTATTGAAGGTAATTATTTTTGCTGCATTTACAAAGCTTCACTTTTTGTGCCCTTGTTATTGATTCTAATAACATTACATTGAATTATTAAGTTGCAAATGCTTTCTCATAAATGCGACATTAATTATTTTATTATTTAATTCCAGCAAGTTTAAACAACTGCTTAATCCTCTTGTTTTTTATTAGAATAAAAATCATGCCCTATATAAATTGGAATGAAAAACAATAAAAAATTATTATTAACCAATTGTTTTTAAATTGTTTAAATATGTAAATGGAAAGTGATAGTTTAATATTTAACACTAAACTTTATTCCCAAAAAGAGTATTGGGAGAAAAGAGAACGACTTTTGAAAAATGGAAGATTCTCCTGGTGTGCCCAATCAAAAGCTCCCTGCAAGAATAATTTTTATAATTCCTGTTTTTTTGGTAATTTAATGGAACAGAAATGAAGATTTGGTCATTTTTCGAAGGTTTCTAATTCATTCATTGTAACACCTATTAGTTTGAAATAGAAATACAGTAAAAACCAATATTATTAAAGATTAGTTTATGAAAGACCTATGGTACCATAATGCAATTATATATGCCCTTGATGTAGAAACATATATGGATTCCAACGGAAATGGCATAGGAGACTTTGAGGGTCTTGTGGAAAAGCTTGATTATCTCTCAGGTCTGGGAGTAAATTGTTTGTGGTTAAGGCCGTTTTTTCCGTCTCCCTTGGTGGATGATGGTTATGATGTGAAGGATTATTACAATGTTGATCAGAGGTTTGGGAATTTAGGGGATTTCGTTAATTTTACTACCAAGGCAACTACATACGGAATCCGTGTAATAATTGATCTTGTTGCCAATCACACATCCGATCAGCATGAATGGTTTCAACAGGCAAGAATGGATGTAAATTCCAAATATAGGAATTATTATATCTGGGCAGATAAACCCCTGGAGGAATATAAACAGGAAAATATCCTTAAAGAAGAGGGAATATGGCATTTTGATAAACAAGCAGGTGCCTATTATTTGCATCATTTTTACAAAGAACAACCCGATTTAAATATTTCTAATCCCGAAGTTAGAAAGGAGATAAAAAAAATTATGGGCTTTTGGTTAAAACTAGGAATTTCCGGGTTTCGCATTGATGCTGCTCATATATTAATTAGAGAAATTGGGAATGAAAAAATAAATACAGCCAAAGTACTCGATGTGCTTGATGAAATGAGAGAATTTATAAATAGCCGAAACAGTGAGGCTGTTTTACTTGCGGAGGCAAATGTGAAGGTAGATGAACTTCACCTTTTTTTTGGAAATGGAAAAAGAATGCATTTGCTCTTTGATTTTATAACCAATAAAAATTTGTTTTTAGCAATGGCCAGGGAAGATCCCCAGCCTCTTATATCTGCATTAAACAATATTAGGGGTATAAGCGGCCAATGGGTTAATTTTTTACGCCATCACGATGAACTTAACCTGGAGATGCTTGAAGAGAGTCAAAGGAATGAAGTTTTTGAGGCTTTTGCACCAGAACAGGACATGAGGATTTATGGCCATGGGATAAGAAGAAGGCTTCCACCTATGCTAAATGGGGACAGGAAAAAAATGGAATTAATTTATTCAGTAATGTTTAGTTTACCAGGAATTCCATTAATTAATTATGGCGAAGAAATAGCAATGGGCGATGATCTTAGCCAAAAAGGCAGATCGAGTGTTAGAACAATTATGCAATGGGATAATTTAAAAAATTCCGGTTTTTCAAAAGCTCCAGCCTTGATGCTTGAACATTCATTAATTGACTTTGGGGAATTTGATTATAAAAAGATAAATGTGAATGAACAACAAAACAATCCGGATTCCTTTTTAAATTGGATGCAGCGCCTTATTAGTACCAGAAAACAATGCCCACAATTGGGTTATGGACAATGGAGAGTACTTGAAAGCGACACAAAGTCTGTTTTCTCTTTTTATTGTGAATATGAAAAGGATAGAATTGTTTTATTGCATAATTTTAAAGGAGTTAAGTGTGATATAAAGCTGGATGGTTCAGTTAAAAAGTTTGAAAATTTGATTGAAATATTCAGCAACCGAAAATACCCTACAATTGAAACACTTAATGCTCCAATATCCATTGATGAGTATGGATATAGGTGGTTTAAATGCAATGCAGGCTTTGAATGAAAATTCCACTTTGCATTATTAGGAAATTGCAGAAATTCCAGGTAGGTAAGGTGCTATAACAATTGATTTTTGAATTATAGCAAATAGTTTAAGGGCCTGCAAATTATTTAATTTGCAGGCCTTAAAACCATTTTTCATTTTGCTTTTTCTTTCTTTTTTGTTTCTGGTATTTTTGCTTTGGTTGCAGTTTTTGCTGCCTTAGAACTGCCTCCTGTTTTTTTCAAAATAGGAAGTCCGGTTCTTTCGCTTTCAATAACTTCATACCCTTCCGGGAGTTTGTCTAAAGCGCTTTCTCTGGGTTCTTTTGCAAAGAAAAACAAATCTCTGTTTGAGGTTCCACCTCTTCCTGCTTTTCTTGAATGCAGGTAATAAGTTTGTCCTCTTGAATTTTTATGTGAATAAGCCATATCAATAAATGTTTAAAGTTTGATTAATACTTTTAAACTTTTATGCCTAACTCAAACAATTGTTAAATAGGCTAACAATCAACAGGTTAAAATTCGTTAAAAGAAGACAGCTAAATATAATCAGGTAAAAACAAGGCATTTTTACCCAAAACGGGAAAAAATAACAACTCAATTCCTTAAAATCGAATCAAAACATACCAGAAATAGTTTTATTGAATTTTTACTGTTTTCTTATATTCGTTTCATGTGTTTTTCGAATTCCTTTACCTGGTCACTGAGCAACTTGTGCTTATCTGCTTTTTTAGCTTCCTGAAGGTAATGAGTAGCTACTTTTTTGTTTCTTTTGGAAAGATAAATTCCAGCCAAATTAAGGTTTGCTATGGCCTGGTCATTTTTCATTCTTAGTCCGGTTGAAAGAGCCGTTTTAAAAAACTTTTCAGCCTTATTCATTCCTCTTAACTGGGTTTCAACCAATCCTTTAAGAAAATAATAATAGGCATGTTGGCTTTTAATTAATTTTTCAGGATGCTTGATTTTGTTTAAAATTTTTTCGCATTTTTCCGGCTTACCCTTACGCATAAAATAAAAAGCAAGCATAATATACTCATTCTTGAAAATCGTTAGCAATATAAAACCCGATAGAAGTATTAGCAGAATTCCGTAAAAGATATTAAAAAGATAAAACTGGTAAATGGCAAAAGCAGTAATAAGGGCAATTGAAACTATTTTTATTTGTTTATTGTACATAACACTTTACAGATTGATTGAATTTAGGGGGACAAAGGTAATGAAGCTTTCTAAAATTAAACTATAAATTCAATTGAAAATAATTAAAATGCTAGCTTTACTGTTTCATAAGGCATTTGATGAAGATTTCATTCTTTTTTTTCGCTTTTTTTATCCTTTTCACTGTAAATTGTTATGCCCAGGAGATAGGGGCAACCGAAAATCAAAAAATTCATGTAAGTGGAATAGTTAAGGATGCAAATTCTGGCTATGCACTTGCTAATCTTATGATTATAAATAAAACAAGCAGTACAGGTTTTTTTTGTGGTTCCGATGGTAGGTTTTCCCATTATTTTTTAAAAAACGACTCCCTTATTTTTTCAGTTGTAAACTATAAGACTATAACCCTTTGTTTTAGGGATTCTTTATTAAGCAATACGTATGAGATCACTGTTCAAATGCAAGGCTTAATAATTGATTTGAATCAAGTTGATATTTTTCCCGAGAAGAGTTTTTCAGAGATACAAAAGCAAATTGATGAACTCGGGGTTGATTATCATTATAAGGTTCAGGGAATAAATGCAATTAGCAGTCCTATTACTTTTTTGTATGAGCGATTCAGCAGGTTTGAGCAGCAAAAAAAAATTGCAGCTGAATTATACAATGAAGACAATAAAAAAGAATTATTAAAAGATCTTTTTAAAAAATACATTAAAGCTGACATTATTGATCTTAATGAAAAAGACTTTGAAGCATTTATCTTTTTTTGCAATTTGCCCCAAGAGTTCATTCAAAATGCTTCCCAATATGAGTTAACCATTACCATAAAGACAAAGTATGCCCAGTTTTTAGTTTTAAATAAGTAAAAATCTAATGGTTTAATTTAACCCAGGAATAATCATTTTACTTGATAAACCCGCCTGCTATTATAGTTTGAATAAGAAAAATAAGCAGCGGCCACAAAAACACATTAAGTTTAATTCCCCCTAAAGTCTTTTGTTTTAATTCAGGGGAAAATGCCACATCAGGTCCGGGTTCATTTGCTGTTGTTGCTGCAATCAAAACTGCAATTAAAATTGTAACTGCAAAAATACTGCTGTTACCGAGTAATTTTTATAAAGGGTTTTTATCATTATTTTGGCATAATAACCAGCTTATCTTTTACCGCTTTTTCTCCTTCTATTTCCAGCGAATATACATAAATTCCGGCAGGCAATTGAGTTAAAGAAAGTTGATGTGTGCCATTTCTTCCCTGCAACTCTACCTCAATAGCTTTTTGACCGGTTAAAGTGTAAAAAATTATCCTGGCATTTTCCGAAGGTAACTGATAGGATAAAGTAAGTATATCAGAAGCAGGATTAGGATAAACACTTACAAAATTTTCCATTTCTTTTTCTGAAGAAATAGTTGCAAGGGTTTCTGCATTTTCCTGTGCAGATGTTTTTGCTCCCGAAATATTTCCCGGCAACAGCTTCACTTCCTCCACATAAGTATCAAACACTTCATACAGCATAGCCTCGGCAGCAGTATGGCCTTCTTTTTCCCTGTCTGCCGCTATTGTTTCCACTTCCAAACGTAAAAGCGTATCGGTTTCAAGTGTGTAAATGCCATCGGCAGATTGCCTCAGTTCCATATCAATTTGCCTGATTCTTATAAAATTAGTTAATTCAGATTGTTGCTGCAAATCAGTAAGTACCAATTCCGAATCAGCATACCTGCCTGCTTCCATGTAGGCATCTGCCAGCATTTTGCGTGCACTGATGTCCTGCCTGTTTTCCAAAGTGGTTTTTTAATTTTCACAATCCCCACTTCCATTTTTATACCAGAAGTTCACTGTAAGAGATTTGATCCTTATAAGGCTTTTCACATGGAACATTCCTCCATAAAACAGGTGGTTTATTCCCCATTATTTTTCAAAACTCCACTTTTTCTTGCTCTGTATTTATTTGGTATAAAATTTCTGTCAATATGAATAGTATAAATTAAAAAAGGAGGGAGTGCAAAATGGGAAAATGTGAAAAATGTGGCAATGATTATGACAATACTTTTGTTGTTGAACAAAATAATGAACAACACACCTTTGATAGCTTTGAATGTGCAATAAGCATGATGGCACCAAGATGTAAGCATTGCAATTGCGCAATTATTGGCCATGGCGTTCAGGTGGTTGACAATATTTATTGTTGTGCACATTGTGCGCATGAAAGTGAACCAGCCAATGTGAAAGACAGGGTTTATAAAAATGAATTGTAATATTTGGAAATAGAGATTCTGATTAATCAATGAAAAATGGTATTTTTGAAGGAAAATAACATTATGATGTTTCCTGTTGTCTATTTAATACTCACATTGATGCCAAATTCCCAATCCTTAAAAACAGAAACAGCCACTTTTGGAGCCGGCTGTTTTTGGTGTGTTGAAGCTGTTTTTGAAAGCCTTAAAGGTGTAGAATATGTTGTTTCAGGTTATTCAGGAGGAATGGTGAAAAATCCCGCATATAGGGAAGTGTGCATGGGTACAACCGGTCATGCCGAAGTTATTCAGGTTGTATTTAATCCGGAAATTATATCCTACAAAGAATTACTGGAGGTTTTTTGGAAAACACACGACCCAACTACCTTAAACAAACAAGGAGCAGATGTAGGTTCCCAATACCGATCAGCAATATTTTACCACGATGAAATGCAAAAAAAGCTTGCAAGCCAATATAAAGAAGCCCTTGATAAGTCAGGAATTTTTGACAAACCAATTGTAACAGAAATTAGCCCGCTAATAAATTTTTACAAAGCAGAGGAAACCCATCAGGATTACTATAGCAGAAACCCTAATCAGCCATACTGTTCAGTAGTAATAAATCCCAAACTCCAAAAATTAAGACAGGTATTTCAGGATAAATTGAAAGAATAAATCGTATTAAGGATATTTATCCCTGTTGGTTTTCCATAAATTACCGGTGTTTATAATTTAAAAACTATTATTGTAAGGCAATACATATGAATTGCATGGAAAATTTATAAAAGTGTACTTTAATCCTTGTTCTTTTTAATGCAATCGACCTGCTTTAATTTAAGAATAAAGCTTTGGATTCTTCTACAAAGGCAGCATTGTTTTTTACTTTAAACCCAAAGTATTCTGCATGAAAAACTAGCCAAGTATAGTGTAATCCTTAAATTTATAAAATCATTAAATGTCCTTTTACTTTTCGGTATGTAGCTTATTTAAGGAATCTTAATCGCAATTTAAAGTACAATCAGGAAGGATGAATTAAATTAGAAAATTATTTGAAGATGGCTGGTTCTTTTGTTATTAACCCCAAAATTTTTAAGGAATCTTTAGTAAATTAATATACTTTTACTTTCTAATTTAAAAAATTAAACATGAAAGCACTTAAATACGTATTATTTTCAGTTATTGGAATTGTAGCAATTTTGTTAATAACAGGCTTGTTCTTATCCAAGGAAGCTCATTATGAACGATCCATTGTAATAAATGCACCTTTGGAATTGATAAATAAACAGATCAGCAGTCTGGAAAACATGAATTCATGGTCTCCCTGGAATGAATATGACCCTCAAATGAAGATAACTTATACGGGAAAAGATGGCCAGGTAGGTTCGGTGTTTCATTGGGAAGGGAATGAGGATGTTGGGAAAGGAAGTCAGGAAATTACCCTTATATCTGACACTAAAATTGAGACTAAGGTTATTTTTATTGAGCCTTGGAGCTCAGAAATGAAAGCCATATTTACATTGGAACCTGAAGCATCTGGAGTTAAGGTAACGTGGGCTTCGGATGGAACAAATCCTTATCCTTTTAATGTATTTTGTTTGTTTATGAATATGGATGAAATGATAGGAAAGGACTTTGAGAAAGGATTAAATAATTTGAAAGAAAAAGCAGAGAATTTAAATAAAGAGCAAAGGACATACAATGGCTATACTATCAAAGAAATAACTCTTGAGCCACGTGTTTATTTGGCTAAAAAAGGAAATATTTCTTTTGATAAAATTGAGGGTTTTTACTTAGAAAACCTTCCTGCAATTATGGAAAGCGTAAATAAAGCAGGAGTGGAGCTTTCAGGTGCTCCCTGTGGTTTGTTTTATCGTTGGGATACTGAAACTAATTCAGCAGAAATGGCCGCTGCAATGCCGGTAATTGAAAATGAAAAAATAAGTACGATAAAAAAGTTTGAGCGTATTGATGTAGGGGGAGGAAAAACATTACATATTGCTTTTTACGGATCCTATGAGAAAACAGAAGCAGCGCACAATGCAATGGATGAATACATGGTAGAAAAAGGACTCCATTTAAACGGAGAGGTTATAGAGGAATATGTTACAGACCCATCAACTGAGCCAGATCCATCAAAATGGTTGACAAATATTTATTACGTTGTAAAGTAAAATTTAATTTTTAATTTTTATCAAAGCTCCTTTTGGAGCTTTTTTTTTGATTTGTAATTTTATTCATAAAAAAACAGGAATGAGGCTTTCGAATTGCTGATTTTTTTTAAATTTTTTTAGGGTAGGATTTAATAAACATTTAGCTATAAGGATAAAGTGCACTATTACAAACGAAATTTAAACAGTTGTACAAGCACTTGATGGTATTCTTTTTCTGTTTTCAGGTATTCATCAAAAGAATTGTTGTAATAGCTCAACTCAAGAAAATATTCAATGGTTGAGATTTGGCCAAAAGCCAGGGCTTTGTTTAAAAGGTCAGTATTATTCAATGTTAAAAAAAAGGTTTGGTATTCCTTAAGTGTAATTTCCAGGTTCTTGTAATTTTCATACAGTTGTTTTATTTCGTGGTAATGCTCATTTCGATGCTCTTGTACTAGCAGTTCTTTAAAAATTAATCTTGCCTGCTGCGTTTTCACTGTGTTTTTGTTTTCCCAAATGGGTATTGTTATTCCAAAATGCACACCCTGGAATTTTTGACCTAAAATTCCCTGATAATGATACCCTGTTTCCATTTTTGGAAGTGCCAAAGCCTTACTTAATTCCAGCTGCTTTTGTCCAATAAGTTTTTCCAGTTCCAGGAATTTTCGTTTTGGGTCATTCTTCTCAATTTCATCCTCCAATTGTTCAAAGCCAGGAATAGGCGGTAACAATGGATAAAGAGTATCTGTAAATACAATTTGTTTTCCTCCATTAAGTGCGGTAAGTTTTTGATTTAGCTGGTTTATGAAAGACAGGTTTTGCTGGAAATTTTTATTGATTTCAATACCTTGCAACTGAACTTTATTTACTTCTAAAACAGTACCATCCCCTTTTTTAAGCCTGGTTTTATAATAATTTAATAAATTCTCCGAATTTTCCTTTCGTTTGAGTAGCTCCAAATGAAGTTTATTCCGGTAAATCAATTCAATACAAATAGCTTTTGCTTCAAGCAAAACATTTTGTTGTGTTTCAATAAATTGAAATTCAGTATTTTGAATTTGAAGTTCAGATACTTTTTTTCTTTTTATATAAGCAGTAGGGAAATCAAATGCCTGACTGATTGTAAAATCAGTTTGGTTTCCTGCTGTACTTGGTGACCCTATCATGTAATCATAATTAATATCTGGATTATAAAGGGATAATCCTGTTTTAAAATGAAGTTTTTCTGCATCCAGATATTGCCTGTTGGCTGCAATTGTAAGATTGTTTTCTGCAATATTATAAAGTAAAGTATCCATATTTGATTGGGCTTCTGCCTTTATAGCATAAGTTAGGAGCGCAATTCCAAATAAAATCTTGAATTTTAAACTTCGAATATTTAGTGTGGAAAAAATGCTGAATTTTAAATAATGCATAATAAATTTCTTTAAATCCTTAATTGATTCAATGAATTGATGATTTAGACTGATTATTATTGTCAGCATTTACATTTGGGTTAACTAAATAATAAATCACAGGAACAATAAAGAGGTTAAGCACGGTTGATGTGAGCAATCCTCCAATTATAACTTTTGCCATTGGGCTTTGAATTTCATTACCAGGCAAATCGCTGGCCAGGGCAAGGGGAATCAATGCTAGGCCGGCAGTTAGAGCTGTCATTAATATAGGGCTAAGCCTGTCTTTGGATCCTTGTATAATTGTGTCAAACAAATTAAAACCTTCTTCTCTTAAAGTTTTATAGTGTGAAACAAGTAAAATTCCATTTCGTGTAGCAATACCGAAAAGGGTAATAAAACCAATAATGGCTGGAATACTTAAAATTCCGCTTGTGAAAAAAATACTAAAAACTCCACCAATTAATGCAAGTGGAAGGTTTAGCAAAATGATGGATGCAATTTTGAGGTTTTTAAACTCCTGGTAGAGCAGGAGGAAAATTACGAGTAAGGAGAGTAATGAGGTTACAAATAAGGTATTTGAGGCCGCCTCCTCAGATTCAAACTGGCCTCCATATTCAATATGATAATCAGAAGGAAAAGTAACCTTATTGGAGATAATTTCTTTTATTTCCTCAACGGCCCCTTTTTGGTCCCGGCCAGTAACATTAGCAGATACAACAGTTTTACGCTGAACTTTTTCACGGTTAATGGTATTGGGACCAGAAGTACTTTCAATGTCTGCTATATAATGAAGGGGTATTTTAAAAGTTGAATTTTGACTATTTGAAGGCCCATATGCATCTATTAAAGTGTTTTTAATATTTTCAATTTTACCTCTGTTGGCATTATCAAAGCGAAGTATTAAATCAAAGGTTTTGTTCCCTTCATATATTTCAGCAACTTTTTCTCCGGCAAAAGCCACATCAACAAAAGTATTAAATGCACCAATAGTGATTCCATAATGATTTAATAATTCTCGTTTAGCCTTAATTTGCACTTGTGGAATTTCAATTTGTTGTTCAACACTCACATCAACAAGTCCCTCAATGTTTTGGATTTTATTTTTGATTTCATTGGACAAAATAAAAAGTTGATGCAAGTCAGGTCCGAATATTTTAATGGCAATGTTTGCCCTTGTTCCAGACAACATATGGTCAATTCTATGACCAATTGGTTGTCCAATGGTAATATTTGTACCTGTTACTCCTGCAAGTTTTTCCCTGACCTCTTTCATGAATTCCTCACGGCTTCTTTTGTCAAGAACAAAAGGAGCATCAATTTCAGAAGAATTAACGCCCTGTGCATGTTCATCCAATTCAGCTCTTCCGGTTCTTCTTGTTGTAATTTGAATTTCAGGAACAGTGAGTAAAGCTTTTTCCACTTGTATGCCTATTTTATTGCTTTCTTCTAAAGAAATACCAGGTAAACTCACTGAACTTACCACAAGTGAACCTTCGTTAAATTCTGGAAGAAAACTCCTTCCTAATTGTGTTAAGGTAAAAAGAGCAATTAAGAATAAAACAAATGAAAATACAATTACTGTTTTCTTCACATGCATTATTTTAATAAGTGCCCAGGAATACAATTTTTGAAGCCTTTCTACCAGCCAACTTTCTTTATGGTGTTTTTTTAACATTTTATCATTTGTTAGTAGAAAGCTACAAAGTACTGGAGTTAGTGTAATGGAAACAATCAATGAAGCAAACAGGGAAACAATAAAGGCAATGCCAAGAGGAGCCAAAAGTTTTCCTTCCATTCCCGAAAGAAAGAAAAGAGGAATAAATGCAACAATGATAATAAAAGTGGCATTGATAATGGATGTTCTGATTTCAACCGAAGCATCAAAAATAACCCTGAGTTTATTGCTTTGTTCCTTTACAGGCTTTAAAGCGTTCTCCTTAAGCCGCTTAAAAACATTTTCTACATCAATAATAGCATCATCTACCAATGCGCCAATAGCGATTGCCATTCCTCCTAAACTCATTGTATTTATTGTAAAACCAAGCCATTGCAATGTTAAAATCGCAGTTATTAATGAAATGGGAATAGCTATTAATGAAATTACTGTTGTTCGCCAATTCATTAAAAAGATGAAAAGAATAAGCACCACAAAAATGCTCCCTTCCAATAGTGTTTTTTTTATATTGCTGATGGATGCGTTAATAAAATCAGCTTGTCGGAATATTTTTGTATTTATTCTGACGTCTTTTGATAAATTATTTTGAATATCAGCAATAGCATTATCTATTTCTTCGGTTAGTTTCAGGGTATTAGTGCCAGGTTGCTTCATTACGGTCATTATCACAGCAGGATTGCCATTTAATGACCCATCACCAATTTTGATGGATGAACCAATTGTAACATTAGCAAGATCTTCAATTTTTACAGGTTTTCCATTCACCATTTTCACAACAGCTTTTCCAATTTCTTTTACATCATTTGTTCTCCCTATCCCTTTTACTATATATTCATTATTATATTCATTCATAAATCCACCCGAAGAATTTCCATTGGTTTGTTTACTTGCAATTAATAATTCAGAGAGTGTAACTGAGTAAAAGTTCATTTTTTGAGGGGAGGCAAGAATTTGGTATTGCTTGTATTCACCACCAATTACAACAACTTGAGCAACACCACTTGTGGCTAATAACCTGGGCCTTATAACCCAATCAGCAAGGGTTCGTAAATCCATTAAAGATGTGCTGTAGGCTGTTAAACTAATAAGCATAATTTCTCCCATTATTGAGGATTGAGGTGCCAAAACAGGGTTGCCAGCTCCCTGAGGAAGCCTTTGTGCTACAGTTGCAATTTTTTCATTTATTATTTGTCTTGCCTTAAAGATGTCTGTATTCCATTCAAATTCAACCCAAACAATTGAAATCCCTGCAGAAGATGAACTTCTAACCCTGCGTACATTTGTTCCTCCATTCACTGATGCTTCAATTGGAAAGCTAATTAGCTTTTCTACTTCTTCCGGGGCCATTCCATGGGCTTCTGTTAAAACCACAACAGTAGGAGCAGTGAGATCAGGAAAAACATCAACTTCCATGCGTGAGGCCACGAATGAACCGAATAGAATGAGAAGTACAGACCCTACAATTATCAGGAGGCGATTGCTTAATGAAAAGTTGATTATTTTATTGAGCACTTATTTCTCTTTTTAATTAATAATACTTTCAGAAGATTTAAAACTTGAATAAAATAGTTTAGAATTTCAATTGTTAATTTAAATCCTCAGCAATATTCAAAATTCCATTAATGTTCGTGTCCATGTGCTGGTAAAGTGCCAGAGGCGGTGGATAACTTAATTTGATAAGCTCCCTTTGTTACTATCCTTTCTCCTTCATCAACACCACTTAAAACCTGAACATTTAACCCATCACTTGCACCAATTTTTACTTCGCGTTTTTGAAAACTTTCCCCGGCAGTTTGCACATATACAAAAAAGTTTCCTTGCTCTTCAATTAAAGCGGAAATGGGAATTACCAATGCATTTGGAATGGGTAATGATTTCAGGTAAACCTCTACAACTGATCCAGGAATGAGAGATCCAGTGTTTTCAATTTCAAAAGTAATGGGAATGAATGGAGAATTGGCAGATGCGCTTTTTCCATAAGTAATAACTTTACCATTTAACTCCTGAGTGCTATAAATTGCTTCGTTTCCAGGTAATTTAAAATTGGCAGAATGAATGGATGGCAGTTTTTCAAAATATTTTTGTGAAATATTGGATTGAAGAATAAGCTTTTTATTTTTTGAAAGGGTTGCCAATGGTGTTCCCGCTTCAACGAATTGTCCTTCATTGACCAAAATATTTTTAACAAAACCATTAATAGGAGATGAAATCAATTGCCCTCCTGCGGAATAATTTTTTGAAATTGTGTTAAATACAGTTTGCGCCTGGTCAAAATTAAGTTTGATGTTTAGAAAATCTTTTTCAGAAACGATTTTGTCCTCCACCAATTCCTTTGCACGTTCATAATCGGCCTTTGCTTTTTCGAAATTTATTTTTGCTTCCTTGTATTTTGCATCGATGTTTCCTTGAGCTAAGTCACCACCTGTAACGGTAAATAAATTTGTTCCTGCCATTACTTCTGAACCGATAATTGTATTATTTCCAGAAAACAAAACAATTCCACTGGCCTTTGCAGTAACAATCATTTCATCACCAGGAGCAGCCAAAATTTCACCGCTGGTTTTAATAACCTCATTAAAAGTTTTCTTTTCTAAAGGTGTATTTGCAAATTCAACTTTCCATGCTTGTTCTTTTAAATATGGAATGTCATCTGCCGTTTCTTCTTTTGTTTGGGCTACTAATGCCGATTTTTCATCAGTAAATACCATCACATTTTCAATACTCACACGATCCGTAAAATTCGGGGTTTTAATATCGAAAATGAGTTTCCCTTTACCTGCTGTAGTAGGGGATAAACTTAAACGGAAAATCCCGGGAGAACTTGGTTTATTAACCGTGTTTTTTATCCCCTTGTTATTTAAAATTAAACTAACAGTTATTTCTCCCTCCTTTAAAGGATAGAAGTTTTCACCCAATACTGTAATGTGTGCAGTAAAGTTGGAAATTGAATTTAAAACCAGGGGTTTAAACTCAACAAACAATTCTGTTTTGTCTGAATAAATTGTAAAAGAAAGAGGATCAAGGCCCTTTGTTCCTTGTTCATGAGCATTTTCATGGGAATTGTTATTACACCCTATCAAAATGCTTATTAAAAGGGTGAAAAATAGTATTTTACTTCTCATGATGTTACCTCAAATAGTTAATGCTCGTGTTTATGGCCTTCATCTTCATGATTGTGTTCATGGTCATGTTCTGAATTTTCAATACTGTCAACCGAAAACTCTTCCTGGTGGTGCTGGTCCTCATTATGGTGTTCATGCATTGTTCCGTCTTCATGCTGATGGTGTTTATGGTTGTGTTCTTCACTTTGATTGTTGTTGCATGAGCTTACAAAAGCAAGTACTGCGATGGATAGTAATATTCTTTTCATTACTTTATAATTTTTGGTTAAGAAATAGATTCAATATGTACTCTTACAATAGTTATATGGCACAGGTTAGCCGATTTCAAAATGGAATTGTTTGAATTGTAAAAACGGGAGGAGCTCGTAATCCTGAAAAAAGGGCAGGAGGAGAGGCGTATTTTTTTTCAACATCCCTGCAAATATAAATAAAAAATAACTGTATGCTACCTTAAGGAGTTTGAAATAAGGAGAAGAACTATTGAACCCCATACAGCTCTAATTCCTTGCATAAAAAAAGCAATTATCTTATAATATTACTGTTTCTAAATCTTTTTTTTATTCGATTTTTTTTGTTTTGTTTTTTCCTGCTTTATAAGCTTTTTAATTTTTTTTCCTCTGGTTCCCTGAAGCCTCGTTCTAAATTTTTCTCTTTCAATTATGGAAACAAAATCTTGCTCAAATGCTTTTTTCTCATCAATCTCAGGGTCAATTTTAGGGATAGTTTTAAGTAAATCATATTTCATTGGTATAAATTGAACGTCCAATCCAAATTTATTGTTTACACTTTTAATAAAACTAGACTGGGGAACATCAGTTGCAAGGGCTATTGTTTTGAATCCTTTATCCTGTGCTAGTTTATAGGAATAATAGAGATTTTCTGTACTATGTTCTGCTTTAGTTTCTATAAATATATTGTTTTCAGGAATGCCTAATGCTTGTGCATATAAGGCCATTATTTTACTTTCTACATAGGGGCTGTAAACTGCGCTTCCCGAAAAAATTATATTTTTAACCATTCCCTGCTCATAGAGATAAATTCCCCAATAAACCCTTGCCTTTAAAGTTGCATTCCAACCGCCTTTGTTATAAGGAAAACCAGTTACAATAACTGCATCGAAAGGGGCTTTTGCCAAGGCTTCTGTATAATATAGTTCAGGATCAGTATAGTATTTGGAATAAAATTTAGCACAACCTGTTATCATGCAAATAAAAATTGCCAGGATTAAATAAAAAGGAAGTTTAATCATTTAAAAATGGAGCTTGTAATTGTTTTTATGGATTTATATTAAGCAAATATAAGCCATATTAAATAAAATGAATTCCATTAAAAAAGCAATTTAAAACATAGCCCAATAGGTTTTTTATCACACAAAGTTAAAAGAAGCTCTTCTCTCATTCAAAGGATTGATTATACAGATTTCTGTCAACTAGAAATTATTTCCTCAAAAAGGGGAATTCCAAGAACAATTATCTCAAAAATGGAATATTTATTTCGCCAGGCTTGCTTTGTTTTTGTGCTTATGCACAACCAAAACTATTGATTGCAATAAAGGAGAAATAAGTGGTTTTTATAGTACGGAATTTGTTGAAATGGTTTGGTAAAAATCTTAATCAACCAATTAAATACATTTTACTATGACAAGAGTTGCAATTAATGGACTTGGACGTATAGGCCGGGCTGCTTTTAAAATTATAATGAACACAAAAGAATTGGAACTAGTAGCTGTAAATGATATTTCTTCTCCCGATGATATTCTTTATTTACTAAAACACGATTCAGTTTATGGAATTTATGATAAATTTCTGGAATACAACAAGAACAGCAATGAAATAAAAATTGACGGAAAAATCATTAAAGTTTACAGCGAAAAAGAACCTGTAAACTTGCCCTGGAAAGAACAAAATATTGACATTGTTTTTGAATGTTCAGGAAAGTTCACAAATAAGCAGGATATGCAAAAACACCTTGATGCTGGTGCAGAATATGTAATTCTTTCTGCCCCTGGCAAAGGTGATAATATTCCAACTGTTATTCCCGGAGTAAACGAACCCAACTCAGAAGATAGATTAATTTCCACTGCCAGTTGCACAACAAACTGTATTGCACCTGTTATGGAAATAATGGACCGCAATATTGGAATTAAAAAGGCT
Organism: Bacteroidota bacterium; assembly: GCA_013696965.1. Lineage (NCBI taxonomy): Bacteria > Pseudomonadati > Bacteroidota > Bacteroidota bacterium. Next base: position 25,700 of record JACCXN010000056.1, read on the forward strand.
ATTATGACCACAATTCATGCTTATACTTCATCTCAGGCTGTTGTTGATATGCCGAATAAAAGCAGAAGAAGAGGAAGGTCTGCCGGGCTTAATCTTGTACCTACAAGTACTGGAGCAGCCAAGGCAACCTCAAAAGCTTTACCTCAATTCGAAAATATTTTTGACGGTGTAGCAATCAGAGGACCTGTTCCCTCAGGATCAATAGCTGATATTACCTTAATTACAAATAGAGATACCTCTGTGGAGGAGATTAATAAAATTTTCCAGCAAGAATCAATTAGCAGACGCTATGATGGTATACTTGGTACAACAGGCGAGGATTTGGTTTCATCGGATATTATCAAAGATCCCAGGGCTTCAATTGTAGATACTCAAATGACAATGGTGGTTGACGGCAACCTGGTGAAGATTATGAGCTGGTATGATAATGAATGGGGATACGTAAATCAAATGGTAAAAGCAGGCATTAGCCTGGCACAAAAGATAAAAGAACCTGTTTCTTAATTCTGTAAATTTTCGGTGATGATAGTAACTTTAACTGTTAACCCAGCATTGGATATTTACACAAGCGTTGATCAAATTGAGTCAAACAAAAAGTTAAAATGTGCCCCTTCACGCATGGATCCTGGAGGTGGAGGAATCAATGTTTCCAGGGTTATCCAGAGACTTGGTGGAAAATCTTTAGCCATTTATACCAGGGGAGGGTATACTGGAAAAATGTATAGTGAATTACTGGACAAGGAAAATGTAAACCAGGATCCTGTAGATGTCAAAAATGACCTAAGGCAAAACTTTGCTGTAAGGGAAACTTCGAGTGGGAATTTGTTCCGCTTTGGTATGCCGGGTGCAGTTTTAGAAGAAGCTGATTATCAAATTATTTTAGAAAAAATTGAACACTATAATAAGGCTGAATTTTTAGTAGTAAGTGGCAGCTTACCTCCTGATGCCCCACATGATTTTTATGTTCAAGTTGCCAAAAAAGCAAGAATCAACAAACAGAAATTTATTTTGGATACATCTGGTAAAGCATTATCAGGAATACTGGAGGAAGGTGCATATCTTATAAAGCCCAGTATTGATGAACTTAAGGATTTAACAGGAGAAAATGCAGAGGATGAACAAGAACAAAGAAATTTGTTACTAAAAGTAATAGAAAACTATGATGTCAATATTATTGTTCTTTCACTTGGTGCAAAAGGGGCATTAGTGGCAACACAAAACAGAGTTGATCATTTTCAGGCACCTTCTGTGGAATCAAAAAGTTCAATTGGTGCAGGAGACAGTATGGTGGCAGGAATTGTATTTAGTTTGGCTCAAGGAAAGTCCTTAACAAAAGCTGTTTTATTTGGACTTGCCTGCGGAAGTGCTACCATTAAAACTCCCGGTACACAACTACTTTATAAACAAGATGCAGAACAACTCTATAATGAGCTGATTTCTTTGCAGTTAAAATAATAATTAATATAAGTATGGAAAAATTAACTGAAAATTCTGTCTGGCAAGAACTTACAGCACATTATCAAAAAACAAAAAAACTTGAAATAAAAGAGTTGTTTGAAAATGATTCTCAACGGTTTAATAAATTTTCAATTCAACACGAAAACCTGTTGGTTGACTTTTCAAAAAACAGAGCAAATGAACAAACTATTGCCTTATTATTGGAATTGGCAAAAAGCAGGAATGTTCATAAGGCTATCAATGACCTGTTTTTAGGAGAAAAAATCAATTTAACTGAAAAACGATCTGTTCTTCATACTGCTTTAAGAAATTTTTCACACGAGCCGATTTCTGTAAATGGAAAAGATGTAATGCCCGAAGTTTTTAAGGAAAGGGAACAAGTGCGAAGGCTTTCAGAAAAAATAAGAAATCAACAGTGGAAAGGATTTACAGGGAAAACGATAAACTGTTTGGTAAACATTGGAATAGGAGGTTCGTATTTAGGTCCAAGAATGGTAACTGAAGCATTAAAAGATTATGAAAATACCACTATTCAGATTGAATTTATTGCAAATATTGATGGCGCAGATTTACGCCAAGCCCTTAAAAATACCGATCCTGAAACAACACTTTTTATCGTTTCTTCCAAATCATTCAATACTCCCGAAACATTAATCAATGCTTCCATTATTAGAAATTTGTTAATGACAAGATTTCAGGATGAAAAGGCAATTGCTTCACATTTTATAGCCATAACTGCAAATCCTGAAAAAGCAATGGAATTTGGAATTCCTTATCAAAACATATTAAAATTATGGGACTGGGTAGGCGGTAGGTTTTCTATTTGGTCTTCGATGGGTTTTGTTTTGGCAGTACAAATAGGTTATGCCCGTTTTGAAGAATTTTTAGAAGGAGCAAACGATATGGATGAACATTTTAGAAACACACCTTTAAATAAAAACATTCCTGTTATTCTTGCCCTTTTAGGAATCTGGTACAATAATTTTTTTAATGCTCAAACATATGCTTTGCTGCCTTATAGCCAGCATCTTCGTTTACTGCCTGCTTATTTTCAACAGGTTGATATGGAAAGCAATGGAAAAAGTGTATCTAAATCCAATGAAATAATCGATTATTCAACTGGTCCTGTTATTTGGGGACAGCAAGGAACAAACGGCCAACATGCTTTTTTTCAACATTTGCATCAAGGCACAAAAATGATTCCTTTTGATTTAATTGGTTTTGTAAACAGTATGGAAGAATACGAACACCATGACGAACAACATGAATTTCTATTTGCCAATTTATTAGCCCAATCAAAGGCGTTTGTTGAAGGAAAAAATTCAACCCAATTGCTGGATGAACTGTTATCAAAAGGATTTTCCACCGAGGAAGCAAAAGGTTTGCTATTACACAAATCATTACAAGGAAACCATCCTCACAATGTGATACTTTTTGATCAATTGAATCCCAGGAACCTTGGAATGGTTATGGCCATGTACGAACATAAAATTTTTATACAAGGAATTATTTGGGACATTAATTCTTTTGATCAATTTGGAGTAGAACTCGGAAAAGAACTTGCCGATGATTTAATGCCCTATTTAAAAAATGAAAGGGAGAATGATAATTTGGATAATTCTACAAAGGGTTTGATAAATTTTTATAGAAACCAAAGATTCAGTATAAAGGCAAATTTATAAAAAACAGGTTTTAACACTTGTAATAACCTTTCATGTTTTAGAAGGAAAAACAATATTCAATTCTATCGATAAAATAGGTCCCCGTGTTGTCAAAAAACAATAGGTTTTATTTTTAAATAATAAAAAAAGAAGCGAATAATTGAAACTCAAAAACAAAAAATAGCGAAATGGATTACTTTAAGTAATAGTTAAGATGATAAATGATAAGAATCTGTAAATGAACTTGAACAATTATATATGAAAAATAATTTACAAGCTGCAATTGTTGATCTTGATGGGGTAATTACCAACACTGCAATTCAGCATGCAAAGGCTTGGAAGATTATGTTCGATCAATACAACAAACAAAGAGAACAAGAAGGAAACAAAAAGTTTCTCCCCTTTTCTATAGAATCAGATTATCCTAAATATATTGATGGTATTCCAAGATATGATGGTGTTCGGGAATTTTTAAAATCTAGAGAAATAGAAATTCCTTATGGAGATCCTAAGGATAATGCTGGAAAAGAAACGATTTGTGGATTGGGAAACTGGAAAAACGAACTTTTTCATAAAGTAATAAAAGATGAAGGGATACAGGTGATCGAAAAAAATATAGAAGCAATAAAAAATTGGAAAAAGCTTGGATTAAAGACTGCTGTAATTTCATCCAGCAAAAACTGTAAGCAAATTCTTGAAGCTACGGGATATGAATATTTGTTTGACACACGTGTAGATGGTATTATTTCAGTAGAAAGAAACATAAAAGGCAAACCAGCCCCGGATATATTTTTGGAAGCAGCCAGGGAATTAAATGTAAAACCTGAAAATGCACTGATTGTGGAAGATTCACTCGCTGGAGTTGAAGCCGGCAAAAAAGGGGATTTTGCACTTGTTGTTGGAATAAAGAATGGTTCAAATACAGCAGAATTGTTAAAAAAAGGGGCAGATGAAGTAGTTGACAATCTACAACAGGTTGATATTAACCTTAAAAAGGCAAAATTACCCAAGTATTTACCACTTGCTATTAAACATATTCCAGAACTCAAAGAAAAGTTTAAAAATAACAAAGCCCTTTTATTTCTTGATTTTGACGGAACATTAGCTCCTATTGTTGAATTTTTCGAGGATGCTGCAATGTCTGAGGAAATGAAGGAGCTTTTGGAACGATTAGCTTCTAAATACCAGGTAGCAGTAATAAGCGGAAGAGGGCTTAGTGATGTAAAAAACAGGGTTGGATTAAACAATATTTATTATGCAGGAAGCCACGGCTTTGAAATTTCTGGACCAAATGGTTTTTACCAGGAACATGAACTTGCCCATAAAATAATCCCTGTTTTTGATGTATTAATACCTGAATTGAATCAAAAACTAAAATCAATTCCTGGGCTAAAATTGGAAAGAAAAAAATTCACTCTTGCCGTTCATTACCGCCAGGTTGCTCAAGAAAAGCAACAAGAAGTAATTGATGCAGTTGAAAATGCCTTAAAAAAACACAGGGAAGTAAAAGCAGGAAAAGGAAAAAAAGTGATTGAGATTCGCCCAAATATTGATTGGGATAAAGGAAAGGCAGTTTCAATGTTAATTCATAAGCTTGACCACTCAAAAAATGAGTATTTACCGGTTTATATCGGAGATGACATTACAGATGAGGATGTATTTATTATACTGGATAATGGACTAGGTATACTCGTAGGGGAGCATGGAAGCCAAACCTATGCCGATTATTACCTGAGGGATGTTCAGGATGTTCAGAATTTTTTAAACCAATTGTTAATCGAATAAAAGGACTATGGAAGAATGGATAATTAAATATTCAGAATACATTCCTGAGAAAGAACTTTTAAGAGAGGCTTTATGTACTGTGGGTAATGGTTATTTTGCAACACGGGGAGCAGCAGAGGAAAGTCAACCGGGAAAAAATCATTATCCTGGAACTTATCTGGCAGGTGGATACAATCGATTAGAAACCGAAATTGCAGGTAAAATAATAGAAAATGAAGATCTTGTAAACTGGCCCAATTGGACTATTTTAAAATTTAAGCCCGAAAATGGAACATGGTTAGACATGGATAAATTTACAATTCTTAGTTATGAACAAGATCTGAATTTAAAAGAAGGGATTTTCGAACGTAGAATTCATTTTAAGGATGAGGAAAAAAGGGAAACAAAGCTTGTAACACGAAGAATAGTAAGCCTAAGAAATATGCATTTAGCTGCTATTGAATGGGAACTAACACCTCAAAACTGGTCGGGAAATATAACCCTGCATTCTGCATTGGATGGCTCTGTTATTAACAATGGAGTTGAAAGATACCGTGAATTAAACAGCAAACATTTAATACCATTGGAAAAAGGGCATTTTGAAGAAGATTGCATTTTTTTAAAGGTAATGACAAATCAATCAGAAATTGTAATGGCTCAGGCAGCAGCAACAACTGTATATTTTGATCAATACGATTCCCCTATAACAAGAACCACTGTGTTGGAAGAGGCTTACATAGGGCAGGAATTAACTTTTGCAGCAGAAGTTAATAAAACCATTAAAATAGAAAAGATTGTTGTAGTGTATACTTCTAAGGACAAAGCAGTTTCAGAGCCCTTAAGTGAAGCTAAAAAAGAAGTTAAGCGTACGGGTAATTTCCAAAAAATCAAACAGGACCAAATTGCAGAGTGGAAAGAACTTTGGGATCAATGTGATATTCTTTTGGAAGCAGATGACTCCGAAGATCAATTGTTGCTTCGCTTTCACATATTCCATCTTTTTCAAACCTATTCATTAAACACTATTGATCTTGATGCAGGCATACCTGCCAGAGGATGGCATGGTGAAGCATACAGAGGACATATTCTTTGGGATGAACTTTTTATTTTTCCATTCTTTAACATTAGTATTCCTGAGCTCACACGCTCGTTGCTTATGTACAGGTATAGAAGATTACCAGAGGCGCGTTTTGCAGCTACCAACAACGGTTACCAAGGTGCAATGTTCCCTTGGCAAAGTGGTAGCAATGGGAGGGAAGAGAGTCAAGTAATTCACCTGAATCCGGAATCTGGAAGATGGGTTGATGACAATACTTATTTGCAAAGGCATGTGAATTCAGCCATTGCTTACAACATTTGGCAATACTTTGAAACAAGCGGTGACCTTGAATTCCTATCTTTTTATGGAGCGGAGCTTTTAATGGATATAACAAAATTTTGGGCAAGTAAGGTTATTTACAATAAAGACAGAAAGCGTTACGAGATCCATAATATAGTTGGCCCCGATGAATATCATACCCACTATCCAGGATCATTGGAAATAGGCTTAAGAAACAATGCCTATACTAATGTAATGGTAGTATGGACTCTCATTCATGCCCTTAAAGCAATGGAAAGGCTGGACAATAGAAGAAGAAATGAACTGATGCATAAATTAAACATAAATCAGGAAGATATTTCCCGTTGGAATAACATTAGCAGGAATATGTTTGTTCCATTTATTAATCAAGGAACCATAATTGAACAATTTGAAGGATTTGAAAATTTAAAAGACCTTAATTGGGAAGAATATCATACTAAATATGGAGAAATGCTTCGTTTGGACCGGATACTTGAAAAGGAAGGAGATGAAGTAAATAGGTATAAGGCTGTAAAGCAAGCAGATGTTTTAATGCTCTTTTACCTTTTCTCAACAGAGGAATTAACAGAGTTATTCGAACATATGGCTTATGATTTTAACCCTTATGAATCAATTCCTCTGAATATTGACTATTATGAGAAAATTTCGTCACATGGTTCCACATTAAGTAAACTGGTTTATTCCTGGGTATTCGCGCGTACTCACAGGGAAAAATCATGGCATCATTTTAAAAAGGCACTACTTAGTGACTTTAAAGACGTGCAGGGAGGAACTACACCTGAAGGTATTCATTTAGGGGCCATGGCAGGAACCATTGATCTTATCCAAAGGTGTTATACAGGAATAGAGTTCAGAGAAGAAGAACTCTTTTTTAATCCCCAACTGCCTGAAAACGTGAAGCAAATTAAATTCCGGCTACGCTATAGAGAGCACTGGCTTGAAGTGAAATTAACCAAAGATAATTTGTACCTCAAAAGCCATGGAGGTTGGGAAAATGAAATAAGAATTATTGTTGGTGGACAAGCCTTTTTAATGCGAAAAGGGGAAGAAAGGGTAATTGATTATGCTAAACATATGATTGGAAGTTGAAAAGATAATGGATTTGATCCACTTTCAAATTCGATTCAGTATTTTATAGATTAAATTTCAAATTTGAAGAGGAAAGTAAAAACTCCAGTTCATCCACCTGTTTTTTTAAGACAACCATCTCCGCTTGCATTTGGGTAATCAGCTGAGATATATCCTGATGATGATCACCGCTAATTACTATAAATTTTTCAGCCATGTAGTTTCCATTAATATTGGCTCCGTTGTTGTTTAACCGCATACGCTGGTTGGCTTCCGTACGTATTAAAAACCATTTCGCCTGAACTTGCCTGAAAGGTTACATCATCAATGCTTGCAGGCACAAACAAGGAAAAACGCTCAATGCCATTGCCTGCACCTTTAAATAAACGTCAGGCGTTGATATTACCTGCCGGGGTTTAGATGCAAAAAAATAATGGTCAAGCAACCATTAAGAAAAACCCACGTCTTATTTTTTAAACCATTAAAAATTGGAAAAATTCATTGCGAGTTCCTCAAGTAAAACCATTAAACGAAGTATGAAATAGCCATGCACCTTCACAAACATCAATGAATATAACATGGCTATCCCGATTAATCTTGATGGCAGTTAAAAACAAATTATATACATATACATATGAATAAAAAAATCAAAGAAAAACAAAAGCAAAAAGAAGTACAGCGTTGTATTGCAAAATTAAGTCAATTGGGCTTCACGGTAAGATTAACGCCAGTATATTAAATAAAAATTTAAAAAACCAAAAGCTCGACTTTTTTTCTGGAATAATAAATCCGTGTATGAAATTGAGCTAACAATAGGTTAAGCACAAACACTTGTAGCAAAGCAAACGTAGCAATACCAAGCCGAAGCACGAATATGAAAATTTACAATCTCTTAACCTGTTTTAAAAACAAGATGAAAAACTATTGAATAAAAACAAAAAAAACACATATGAAAAAACATCTATCTATTCTTTTTATTTCCATCACTTTATTGGGGCTGAAAATTTCATCTGCACAGGTCTTTGAATGGGGCATTTCTCAATCCTGGCTCAGCGTGGATGTCGACATTGATAATTTTGGAAATTCCTTCAATGCCGGCTCTTTCCAGGGAACTACTGTAGTGGGGAGTAATTCCTATACCAGTGCTGGAGGAGTGGATGTAATAATATCAAAAATCAATCCTTCCGGCACGCTGCTTTGGTCAACGGTAATGGGAGGGGTACAAAACGACAATGTAGCACAAATTCACTATGACGGCAATGGGAATGTTTGGGTGATTGGTAATTTCTCAGGTGTAATGACTATAGGGACATTCACAATTTCGGCTGGTGGAGGTACTGATGTATTTATTGCCAAACTAGATGCCGCATCGGGAACTGTTCTTGCCGCGTTGAAGGGAGGGGGATCCGGGAACGACCAGGCAATACAATTAGCTTCCGATGCAGCAGGGAACATTTACGTATGTGGAACATATGTTAGTTCTTTTACTATAGGAACAGTTAATATTACCGGATCCGGTTCGCTGGCTGTTTTTCTTACCAAGCTTGATGCAGCAGCTGTGCCACAGTGGGGAACGAGCATACATAATCAAAGTTTAGCAACAACCTGGACAATGAACGTGGATGCAGCCGGAAATTCATATATTGGTGGCTTTGCCAATTCAGTAACTTCTAATTTTGGTTCTACTGTTGTAACAATGAATCAAACTAAAACGTTTATAGCAAAATTTAACACTTTAGGTGTGTATCAATGGGCCGCCCTGGCACAAATGATGGGTGAGCTAATGGGTGTGTGCAATGATGCAGCAGGAAACACCTATGTCTCCGGAAATTTTAATGCAACAGCTGTTTTTGGATCCACTACTTTAAATGGCCCTCCATTGAATGATGATATTCTTTTGGCCAAAGTAGATGCTTCTGGAAACTGGGTTTGGGCCAAACAATATGGCGGTAATGGCAATGATGGCGGTTACGATCTAACCTGCAATGCCAATGGAAACCTTTTTTTGGCAGCCTCCATAGAGGCATCATTTACTTTAGGAAATACCAATGTTAGCTCCGGTGGATATAAAGAGGTAGTTATTGCCGGATTCAATAGCAATGGTGATGACCTTTGGGTAATTCAAACATTAGGACCGGGGTCTAATTTCATATATTCAATTACACATGATGACGCAGGCGGCATCTATATATGTGGCTATGGCCAGGCCTCCATGACCTTTGCAGGAGCACCAGTGCTGACAAGCGGGGGCGAGTACCTGATAAAAATATCAAATAACGCCAATACCATAAGTGGAACCGTATTTCGCGATTATAACAATGATGGAATAATGAACGGTGCCGATAGTGGGATACCCAATGTTATGACTGAATTAAACCCGGGATCATCACTTTTTAGCTCCTCTTACAACGGCAAATATAACGCTTATGCTCTTGCAGGCAGCTGGATAGTTCAATTGCCTGTTTTACCACCTTATTACTCATTAACCACCCCTGCCACACAATCAGGGGTTTTTACCGGTATTGGTCAGTTAGACACTGCCAACCATTTCGGGCTTTACGCGATACCCAACATGAATGATCTTCGTGTAACTGTTACTCCCCTAACTTCTCCCAAAGCGGGATTCGTATTAAATTACTATGTTACTTATGAAAACACGGGAACTACTACACTGAACGGAAATATTGATTTTACATTTCCCAGTTTATTGAGCTATATCGGAGCTTCTCCTCCACAGACTTCCCAGGTAGGACAAACCCTGAGCTGGAACATTGGAAGCATCCCTCCTCAGACAATTGGAACCATCAATGTGTTATTTAATATTCCAACTTCAGTTACAATTGGAACTCCTGTAAATTCAATCGCAACCATAACACCTGTTGTAGGCGACATGGTATCCGGTGATAATACCGATCAGTCTTTGTTAGTGGTGGTAGGGCCTTATGACCCAAACTACAAGGAAGTTGACCCGTTAGAAATGACACCAACTGCTGTTAGTGAGGGGACCTGGCTTAATTATACCGTTCACTTCCAAAATGTAGGAAATGCCCCGGCCCATACCGTTATTTTAAAAGATTCACTTTCGCAAAATCTTCTTCGTTCAAGTTTACAAATATTGGCCTATAGTCACCCGGTGGCATTTAATATAAATCCCTCGGGCATTGCGGAATTTAGATTTGACAACATTATGTTAATTGACAGTGTTTCTGACCCTGTGGCAAGTTGTGGCTTTGTAAAGTTCAGGGTTAAGCCTATTCCCACTTTGCAGCTGGGAGACTCTATTCCTAATTTTGCAGACATTTATTTTGATTATAACCCACCCATTACTACCAATACAGCGGTAACAAGAATCGAACTTCCGGCAGGTATCAAAAACACATCTGATTCGCCATTTTCTGTAAAGATTTATCCTGTTCCTTCCCCTGGAAAATTTACCTTGGAATTGGAAACAGATAATGCCGAGGACATGCAAATAAGCATTTACAATGCATTGGGGCAGCAAGTTTACAATGAAACAATAAATAAAATTTCGGGATTATTTTTAAAAGAAATTGACCTGCAGCAAAGGAACAATGGAATTTATTTTATCCAGGTAGCTCATGATGGAAAAACATCGACTCAAAAAATATTGCTTCACAGATAATAATTAATCTGTTTGTAAAGAAATCGAAAGAGAAAATAACAACAATCTCCAGTGGGAAGGCACTACAACATTTTAGAACGCTTGATCCAAATAGGGAAGTAAAACCTGGTTGAAATCCTGGTTTAAGTCTGTTAGTGGCTGTTGTATTCCTGCCACCAAGACACCAGGACACAAAGCAAACAATAAGAATTAATCTTTTACATAAAAACTTTGTGATTTTGTGGCCATTATATATGCCTTTAATGATTTTCTTTCAACCATTCCTGCTCCAAGTCTCCTTGCCAGACTTCAAGTACTTTTTCTATGATGCTTTTTTGCTCCTCCATTGTTTTATCAAACATGGAAATCAGTAAGGATTTTAATTGGCTATACTTGAATTTTTTTCCTTTTGGCCCGCCAAATTGATCAGCATAACCATCAGTGAAAATATAAATTTCATCTCCTTTTTTTAAAGGGATTGAATAAATTTTTTCATGCAATTCTTTTAGGCAACACGCTTTCTGCACTGTGTTTAACATTTTATTTGCTACTAAATTTTTTTCAAAGCAATAATTTTTTAAAATAATAAATGGGTCGCTTACGATAAGTTAATGACCCTTTATTTTTTCTTTATCGTGTTGGGATCTTTATGGCAGTTGAAAAGATAATGGTTCAATTTGAAAGCTTTTTAATTTGATGAAATATATTAAGTTTGTGAGGAAATAAATTTTAGGTTCTTGATTTTTGTAAAACCTCAAAAAATCCTGAATTCATTCTTAAAATAGTATGAAAAGAATCCTTCTTATTTTATTTTTTTTCACAGCAACATCCTCCCTTGCCCAGGATCCTTTGCATATGCAGGCATATAGCAACCCTATAGTATTAAATCCTGCATTTAGCGGAGGGAGTGAAGGGCCTACATTATATTCTAACTACAGATACCAATGGCCTGGAGTTTCAGCTCCCTATAAAACTTTTCGTCTTTCCATGGATATTCCTGTGGATAAAATGAACAACGGTTTTGGATTCTTTTTTGAAGACGATAGATCAGGGGATATACTAACTAAAAATGCATACCTGCTTTCTTATGGTTATTCCTTAAATTTAGGAGAGACTATCTCCATCAGGGCAGGTTTAAAAGGTGGGATTAGGCGTTCAAAACTAGATGTTAGTAAACTTACCTATGGAGATATGATTGATCCAAGAAGAGGATTTATCTATGAAACAAACAATCCAAATAATTCAATAAACACATATAAAACGTATGCTGATTTAGGTGCAGGGCTTTTATTAAGTGCGAATAAGTTTGATTTTGGATTTGCAATGGACCATTTAAACAGGCCTAACATAAGTCATTCCAATAGTAGTTCCCGGCTTGCGGTATTAGCAAGCTTTCATGGAAGCTATACTGCTGGATCAGAAAGGTTAAATGTGTCCCCTTATTTTATTTTCAAAAAACATCAGCAGTTTCAACACCTTATTTTAGGTACTTATTTTAATGTAAAAAAAGTATTTTGTGGTTTAGCCTATTATAGTCCTGGTAATTCAACAAATGGCGCTGTTGTTTGTGCAGGTTTAAATTTAAAATATGTAAGAATTGGTTATAGTTATGATATTATGTTCCTTTCATTTTTACCAAAACCCTTAGGAAGCCATGAAATGATGTTATCGGTTTTTTTACCTGGTAAAAAAGAAAGGAAAAAATTAAGGGTAGCACATAATCCATTATATTCTCCAATGGCTTTTTGAAAAATATTTTTTTTCAACTTTTTAAATCAAACCTTTAAATACCATAAGAGCACTCGTAATAGTTTGTGTTTTAATTTTCTTTGTCGTTTCTGTTAAAGGACAAAATACAAACCCAAACCCCAACTTTAAACCAGAGCTTGCAAAATCCTTAGGTGCAGATGATTATGGAATGAAAAGTTATATATTGGTTATACTTAAAACAGGCACAAACAAAACTACTGACAAAACTTTCATAGATAGTTGTTTTAATGGGCACATGACCAATATTGGACTTTTAGTAGAAAAAGGATTGCTTGTAGTGGCAGGGCCAATTGGAAAAAACGAGAATTCCTACCGTGGAATTTTTATTCTAAACGTAACAACTTTCGAAGATGCAAATGAACTTCTACAGACAGACCCAGCAATAAAAGAAAGGCTCCTGGAAGCAGAAATTTACAAATGGTATGGCTCGGCAGCACTTCCTGAATACCTTAAAGCTTCAGATGAAATATGGAAGCTTAAGCCATAAAATAAATAAGTGCTAATTCATTAAAAAATAAACTCTACGCTTATTTTTTAATTTTTTTTAAAATATAAGGGCAAAAAACTAGTGCTGTTTATAGAAAAACCCAGACTATTTTCAAGTTTTTGAAAACCATCTGGGTTTTTTATAGGTGATTTAATGACTTTGTAGAAAAAAAATATTTTTCTATTTATGCTCAGCAAACATGGCATCAGAGCGCTTTTGCATCTCTTCAAATGATACATCTTCAATATGAGTAGCAATAGTCCATTTATGTCCAAATGGATCAATTAAACTACCTGAACGGTCTCCATAAAACTGATCCTTTACATCCATGTTATTATCTATTTTGGCACCGGCCTCTATGGCTTGCTTAAATACCTTATCAACATCTTCAACATATATACACAAAGCTACAGGGGAACCTCCCAATGTTTCAGGACCTTTATTTCCCCAATCAGGAAATTCTTCTGCCAGCATTATCCTGGAATTGCCAATTTCAATTTCCGCATGGCCAATTTTTCCATCTCCCATTGAAATACGTCCGATTTCCTTTGCTCCAAAGGCTTTTTTATAAAATTCAATTGCTTGTTCCGCTCCTTTTATATTTAAATAAGGGGTTACACTATGGTATCCTTCAGGAATTGGATTTGTATTTTTTGTCATAATTGTATAAAGTTTTAAATATAATTTATTAATGCTTTTAACAAATATACAAAATTTGATATTTATTTATTTCATGTTTTTGATAGGATCCTGAATTGGAAATGTGATCAGCATTGCGTGAAGATTAAGAGAAAAAAGTAAAATGTGTCTAAGCAAAATATTACTGCTTTTCGAAATACTAACTCTTGTTTTTTTATACCATCCTAACTTTGAAAAAAAAGCAGGTTTTTAATTATTAGGATTAATAATTAAAAACCTGCTTTCTTAAATTCGAAATTTGTAATGCAAATAATAATCAGGGTATTATCCTTAATTATTGCTTTATCATCTTTTGTAAATGACTATTGTTATGATTGTAAACCCTTACAAAATATAAACCAGAAGATAGTTGTGAAATATCAATTGTTAAGGAGGTTAAGGTTTCCGAAATCACTTTTTTCCCCAATGAGTTTACGATCTCAACATGGGTGAATTCCTCTGAATTAACAAGTTTTATTTCATTGATAGCAGGATTAGGGTAAATGAAAAAAGCATTTTTATCAGTGACTTTATTTGAGGTTTCAGTAATTAAGGAACCAGCTGATTCAATTGCAAAAAGCTCATTAATAGTTGATAAATAGGAATAATCAATATTACCATTGCTTATATTGATAGAAATTAAATTCTCATTTCCTAATAAATCATAACCAATGGTAATAAAACGCTTGTTAAGTGTATCAAAACTTGTTGCTTGGGGATTATAATCATCCAAGTCAGAGGGTAAATAAGTTTTTATGATAGTTTCTGTTTCCAGTATTAAGTTTATTTCAACCAACTGTAAATCTCCTCCACCTAATGGTCTTGCCAAAGAATACACCTTGCCATTGGCATTCTGAGGGCTAAAAATTTCTAGAGCTGGTGAAACATAGGAATAATCAACATTTCCGGAAGTGGTATTTATTGCAATTACACTTTCATCATAATTTAAATCATATCCAATTGCAATAATTCGATTGTTTTGATGATCAAAACTGGTAGATTCAGGATTGTAATCATATAATTCAGTATCTAAGTACGTTTTAATTACAGTTTCTGCGCTTAAGGATAAATCAAATTCAATTAATTGTAAATCTCCATTCGTTAAATTTCTTGCAAGGGAATAAATTTTTCCGTTTCCATATACCAGGCTAAAAGGTTCAACATTAGGGGAATTGTATGAATAATCTATATTTCCGGTAGTTGTGTTTATAGAAATAATACTTTCATTACCCAATAAATCATATCCAACCGTTAAAAATCGATTGTATTGAAAATCAAATGATGTTATTTCGGGATTATAATCATTGAGTTCTGCAGGTGTGTAAGTCTTAATTAAAGATTCTGTTCCTGATGTCAAATTAATTTCAATAAGTTTCAAATCACCGCCTCCAAGCGGTCTTACTAATGAATAAATTGGAGAATTCTGAGCTGTAAGTACTGGAGTTAATATTGAAAAACTAAGTAATAAGAAAAGAGTAATTTTTGTTTTCATATGTATATAATTTGTTTTTTTAGTTGTCATCCCGATTTATCGGGACGACAAGTTATCTTTATTATTGTTTGTGCACTGTTCGGTGCATGGCTATTTCATATGTGTTTTTTTTTGTTTTTTAACTGTCATTTGGTATAGCCATGTTATCTTTATTAGTGTTTGTGCACTGTTCGGTGCATGGCTATTTCATATTATTTTGTTTTTACCTGTTTTCCCATTTCTAATGTACTTTTTTTGTTTGCCATTTTTTATTTTCCACTAATTACTAAAAACTAAAATTCCAAGTTAAAGAAGGAAGTATTGGGAAAAGAGAAACTTGTATTGCCTTTACCTCAAGGTTTCCTTTAGAGATATCTCCTGCATTATCAAAATAAATAAAATAGGGATTGTACCTGTTATAAACATTAAAAACAGAAAAATTCCAACTCGAGCGGAACTTGCCTTCTCTTTTGGTGTTATAAGTAACAGAAACATCGGCTCTATGATAAGCAGGCATACGGAAAGAGTTGCGTGCGCCATATTCGCTAATAAGAAAACCATCAATAGTATAGCGGGTTACAGGAAGGGTGATTGCATTGCCTGTACCATAAATAAAAATGGCAGAAAAGGTCCATTTGGGATTTAAATCATAAATCAACACCACTGACATATCATGTCTTCGGTCAAATTTTGCAAAAAACTCTTTGCCAGCATTTATTTCAGGGAAAATTCGGGTTGTGCGGGAAAGTGTATAACCAATCCAGCCATGTACCTTACCCTTTCTTTTTTTAATAAAAAATTCCGAACCGTAAGCTTGTCCATCACCAAATGTAAGTCCTTGATCAGGATTATCGAACATTCCGTTTTCCGGAAGATAGCCTTCTTTGTATTCTACCTGGTTTTTCATTTCCTTATAATAGAGTTCAACAGAAGTTTCAAAAGTATTGTCAAAGAAGTTTCTGAAATAGCCAATGGCGTACTGGGTGCCTAGTTGAGGGCTTACAAGTGAAGTACTAGGAACCCATATATCCGTAGGAAGGGAAACAGCAGACAAAGATGCCATATGAATGTATTGGTAGTTCCTGGTATAAGAGGCCTTTATTGAAGAATTACGATTTAGAGCATATCTTAAAGAAAGTCGTGGTTCCGGTCCACCATGGTCAATTACTTTTTCTCCTGAATTATAGAAAATGGTATCAGTTGTTTCTCCACGATCATCTTTCACAAATCTGTTAAAAGGCCCAACCTGGCGAAAAAAGGAATACCTTATTCCTGCATTCAAAGAAAGTTTATCGGTTATTGTAAATTCATCAGTAATGTAAATTGCAGCCTCATGGGCATATAAACGTGTAATACTTCCAGTATCAAAAATAACATCACCCTGTTTTGCAGTGGCATTGCTCGGAGTAAAGGTGTGGTAGTTGTAATTTGCACCGAATTTAACATTGTGGCGGATACTTGGAAACCAATTGAAATCAACTTTCCCATTCCAACTCCTGATTCCTGAAAATAATCTAAATTCAAAATCTGACTGCATGGCTTCAAATGCAAACTGATAATCGCTAAAAATAGCAGTTGCGTTCATGAATAATTTATCATTGAACAAATGGTTCCAACGTGCCGAAGCAGTTGAATTTCCCCAGGGAATATCAACATTAAAGCCGGCTTTTTTGTTTCGGTATGAGAAAACATCCCTGCCAAAGTATCCGCTAAGAAACAACCTGTCCTTATCGGAAATCCTGTAATTTACCTTCCCGTTTAAATCATAAAAATAATAGCCTGAACCTTTAAAGGGAGAAGTATCTTTAATAAACTGTTTTGCCAGCACATCAATATAGGTTCTTCTGCCGGAGATAATAAAAGAAGAGGTGTCTTTTATTAAAGGCCCTTGAATAGTAAGCCTGGAGGAAATAAGGCCAAGGCCTCCATCAACCTGAAGTTTTTTACTGTTTCCCTCCTTCATGGAAACGTCAATTACTGAGGCAAGTCTGCCACCATAATTTGCTGGCATTCCACCTTTAATGAGTTGAATGTTTTTAACAGCATCGGAATTGAATACTGAAAAAAATCCGAAAAGATGGGAAGCGTTGTAAACAACAGCTTCATCAAGCAGGATTAAATTTTGGTCAGGCCCTCCACCTCGAACGTAAAAGCCCGAATTGCCTTCCCCAGCTGATTGTATCCCGGGCAAAAGCTGCAATGCTTTCAGAATATCCACCTCTCCCATGAATGCTGGAAGAGTTTTTATTTGTTCCACATCCATTTCTATTCGGCCCATTTCTGTGCTTTGAATATTTTTATCTTCTTTTTCACCAGTTATAACTACCTCTTTCCCCAAAATGGATTTGGGATTAAGTGCAATATTTATTCTTTTGTTCTCATTAAGTAGTATGGCCTGGGAATAATCCTGAAAACCAAGAAAGGATGCAATAAGGGTGTGTTCTCCTTTATCAAGGGTAATTGAATAAAAGCCATATTGATTGGAAGTAGCACCTTTTAAAATCTCCTTTACATATATATTGGCTCCGGTAAGAAATTCACCAGTATTATCATCTTTGACATAACCACTGATTGTGAATTTGTTTTGAGCTAGGAGTGAGCTGGAAGCAAATAAAAAACAAGTAAGTAAAAAATATCTACCACTCAATAATATTCTCACAAATACAGTTTTATAAATGTTTTGTTTTAATAACTTTGCAAAGTTAATTTTTAAATATAATTAATATTCTATTGCGTTAAAGTTTTTAAAATCTTTAAAATATCTATTTCGGGGTGTAGCGTAGCCCGGTATCGCGCCAGCCTGGGGGGCTGGAGGTCGTCAGTTCAAATCTGGCCATCCCGACTAAAAAGAGGCCGTTCACAAAAGTAAAATTTTGAGACGGCCTCTTTTTTTATGGGTTATCGAGAAATTTTTATCCATTTATATTTCTTCAGCCAGGCATTTAAACCTTTTTCTTTTTTTGTATCAAATAGTTTTTAAAACGAACAAAAATACTTGAATACTATGATTTTATTATACCGAATTGCTAGTAATGCGAATCAAGGGTTGGATTTTTATAGTCCCGAAGGGACGAAATATTAATAGCCCCGACATTTCTGTCGGGGATTCATTCACCCTGATTACATCGGGGATTACCAATATTACACTCCTACGGAGTGTAATAAGAACAATAATTCAACTCTTGATGAGCATTAGTACTTAATAATGCTAATTAATAATTCTACTATTTTTAAAAATGAATAAGGAAATAGGAGTGTTTTTCTTGAATTGCATAGACAATCCAACTTTTTTCCATAAAGATTTTCTTTGTAATGAAAATAAATTTTAATTTGGCACTATGGTATTTTTTAATAAATCATGATGAGAAATTTGCTTCTCGTTTTCCTTGTATTCTTTTTTCTTACATTAACCAATAATGCAGCTTTTGCTGATATTGATAGCCTTTTAACTGTTTTAAATGGATCAAAAGGGGAGAAAAAAGCAGAAGTTCAGCTTGAACTTTGTAAGCAATATAAAGGAAAGGATACAGAAAAAGCACTTGAATTTTGTACAATTGCTACCCGTTTTTATACAGAATCAGGAAATGAAAAAGCCCTTTCAGAATGCTACCATTGCACAGGAAATGTTTATTATGTTAAGGGAGAATATCCTAAAGCTATCGTTTTTTTTAAAGATGCATTAAAAATAAGAAATTCCATAGGTGATGATGAGGGGGCAGCCAATTCCTTAAACAATCTTGGAGTAATGCATCGAAAAATCGGGCAATTGGAAATGGCTTTGGAATATTATATAAAAGCCCTTGAGTTAAAAGAAAAAAATGGTGCCAATGAAGATATAATTGGAACCATAAATAACATTGGAAGTCTTTATTATACCCAGAAGAATTATGACAAGGCCCTGAAATATTTTGAAAGGGCTCAGTTTCTTTACCAGGGACAAAAGGATAAAAATGGCCTTGCTGCCACTTACAATAACTTATCACTTATTTATTTTGAGCAAAATGACAAAAGCAAGGCTTTTGAATACAATAAGCTATCCTATGATTTAAGAAAAGAAATGGGGGATGATCATGGAATGGGGGTTTCATTGAACAATTTCGGAAGAATATATGAATTGGATAACAATTATGAAAAGGCCCTGGAAAATTATTTTGAATCGGAAAAAACATATAAAACCATTGGAGATTTAATAAACCAGGCGAATGTTTTAAATAATATCGGGGGAATTTACATTAAACTCAAAAATTATAAAAAAGCAAAAGAATATATTTTCCGTAGTTTAACCCTGGCTCAAAATCTTGATAATATGCCCCAGGTAAAGGATAATTACCTAAGCCTTTCGGAAGTGAATTTTGCCTTGGGTAATTATAGGGATGCATACGATTACCTGAAAGAATACAATGTGCTTAAAGATTCTGTCTTAAATGAACAAAGCAAGGCCAGAGTAGAGGAGTTGGAAACGAAGTATGAGTCGGGACGCAAAGAAAAGGAGATTGCATTATTGACGAAAGAAAAAGAAATGGAACAGTTAAGCCGTTTCACTGAACAAAACAAGAATAAACTTATTTTAAATTCGCTCTCTGCAGGTTTTTTCCTGATTATTATCATTGCTGTGCTATTATTTTTTATAAACAGACAAAAGCAAAAGGCAAACAAAGTTCTGGAAAAACAAAATGCGGAGATAAATCTTCAAAAAGTTGAAATACAGGGAAAGAATAATGAACTTGGAATTAAAAACAAAGAAATTACGGATAGTATAATCTATGCTAAAAGAATACAGGAGGCTATTTTCCCTGCCGACAATTTTTTTAGTGACCTTTTGCCCGATTCTTTTGTTCTTTTTAGGCCAAAAGATATTGTAAGTGGTGATTTTTATTGGGCAAACAAGATTAATTCAAATGAGAATTCCGCACCGGGAACTTTATTGTTTGCTGCTGTAGATTGTACTGGCCATGGTGTTCCAGGGGCATTCATGAGTTTGGTGGGTTATAACTTGTTAAATCAGGCAGTAAAGGAGCATCAGCTCTGCAAACCCTCCGAAATTCTTGATTATCTTAATGTAAGTTTGAATGAAACCTTAAGGCAGACCTATGATGAAAGCATGGTTAAGGATGGGATGGATATTTCTTTGTGCTCATTAAGTTACTCTAAAAACAAAAGTGAACAGGAGAATGAGTATACTATAAATTTAGAATTTGCCGGAGCTTATAACCCTGTATGGATTTTAAGAAAAGATAAAAACAATGCAGTACCTGAATTGATTGAAATAAAACCAAATAAACATCCTGTTGGAGCTTTTCTTGGTGAGGAGTTAAAATCATTTACAAACAATGAAATCCCATTAAAAAAAGGAGATAAAATTTATATTTTCACTGATGGTTATGCTGATCAATTTGGCGGGCCAAAAGGAAAAAAATTCAAATATAGCCAATTAAAATCCCTACTGATTTCCTTGTTTGATAAAACAATGGAGGAGCAAAAAAGCATCATGGAGAAAGTACTTGAAGCCTGGCAAGGAGACTTGGAGCAGGTTGATGATATTTGTATTGTTGGAGTTCATATTTGATGGGTGTAACAGGAATAAAAAGCCTGCATAACTCAATCCCCAAAAATGTTGGTTTTTTTAACAAAATACCTTAAAACAAGAAAAGAAACCAAGGCTGTAGCAAACCAAATTAAAGCATCATACCATTCCCTGAAAATAATTTTTCCACTTAAAAACAGAATGGAATAGGTCATAAGTACTGCACTTAGCCAACAAATTACAAGGTTTCCTATTCTTCCGGGTTTAATATCCAGGGCAAAATGTTTGCTTATTGGATTCCAATATCCTTCTGGCTTTACTTTTTTGTAGAAATCAAAGAGTTTTTGTTCTTCAACAGGTTTGGTAAAAAAGGTAACAGCAAGCCATATTATGGTTGTTACTCCTGCAGTAAGAAAAAAACTATCTGGAAACTGCATATCAAAACCAAAACGAGTCACTGCATAAACGATAAATGGGGTAATGGTAGCGGCAATTTCGCTCCATGCATTAATTCTCCACCAATACCATCTTAAAATAAGTACAAGGCCTAATCCTGCACCACATTCAATAATAAAACTCCAAACTCCGGAAATAGTCTGAATGAGCGAGGTAACATAAATAGCAATAAGCATTATAACCACAGTAGCAATTCTGCTGGCCTTTACGTAAGTTTTATTCGCTTTTTCAGGGTTTTCAAAACTATTTTCAGGTTTAATGAATCTTTTATAGAAATCATTTACAACATAACTTGCCCCCCAATTTAATTGAGTTGAGATAGTACTCATGTATGCCGCAAAAAAAGAAACAAGTAAAAGTCCTTTTAAACCGGGAGGCAGAAATTCTTTCATGGCCATAACATAGCCTAGTTTTTTATCTGCTTCACCCAATTCAGGATAAAGTACTATTACGGATAATCCAACTAAAATCCAGGGCCAGGGACGAAGGCTATAATGTGCAATTTGGAAGAACAAAGTAGCATAGATTGAATGTTTTTCATTTTTAGCACTCATCATCCTTTGGGCAATGTATCCTCCTCCTCCTGGTTCTGCTCCTGGGTACCAGCTAGCCCACCAAATACTAAGGTAAGCCAGGAATGCACCAATAGTAATGGTTAGGATTCCACCAGCTTCAATTAAAGTGGTATTGGTTGTAATTACGGGGAAAAAATCCAGTGTGTTTGGAGGAAGTTTATCTTTTAAGCCAGCAATTCCACCTATTTTTTCAGAAGAAACCACAATTACGGCAAGAACAATACTACCCGTCATAGCAATTACAAATTGAATTACGTCCGTAACGGCTACCCCCCATAATCCTGAAATGGTGGAATAAGTTGCAGCAACAACCATTGCTCCTGCTACATACCAAAGGGCTTCAGTTTCTGATATCTCAAAAAACACAACCAATATGGCGCGTAGTGCAACATTTACCCATCCAATAATTAAACAATTTATAAACAAACCAAGATAAAGAGATTTAAAACCTCTTAGAAAGGCAGCACTTTTGCCACTGTATCTTAATTCAATGAATTCTACCTCTGTAAGAATTTCTGCTCTTCTCCATAAACGGGCGAAGAAAAAGGTAGTTAACATCCCACCAAAAAGCATATTCCACCACAACCAGTTTCCAGAAATCCCGCTTTGGCCCACAAGTTCGGTAACTGCTAAAGGGGTATCTGCGGCAAATGTAGTAGCCACCATGGAAATACCGGCTATATACCAGGGTAAATTTCTTCCCCCCAAAAAGAAATCAGAAAGACTTCCGCTTGCTTTATCCTTGTATAATAAACCAATTATAAGTGAAAGAAAGAAAAACACCGCGATTAGCAGCCAGTCAATAAATTCTAAAGTCATATGAATTCCAGGATTAGGGACAAATATAAAAAATAAGATTATTCATTTTTTTAAATTTAACAGTTCAAGCAATTCTTATTTTTACTATATAATATTAAACAATTTGGTCTTCATTTTTCATTACATTGTTTAACTTTGTAGATTATTGTAGGCTCATTTTTTATTTGGAAAAAATTTAATTTTCAATAAATAATTTACACAGAGGGGACAAAAAACATTATATTTAACTGAAATGAACAAAATTAAAACAGAACAAGCAGGAGATTTTAAAATGATAGCCAAGACCATATATGGTTTGGAAGATATACTTGCTTCAGAATTACTAAAGCTGGGTGCAAAGGGAATTGAAACGCATAACCGGGCGGTATTGTTCACGGGGGATATGGGTTTCATGTACAAGGCAAATTTAAGTCTTCGCACTGCTTTACGGATATTAAAACCTATTTTTAGTTTTGAGGTACAGGATGAGCAATCGCTTTACAAGGAAATAAACAATTATGAATGGGAATCATTAATAAGCCCTGAGAATACTATTGCAGTGGATTGTGTGTTAAATACACCACTTTTTAGCCACAGTATGTATATCTCCCAAAAAACAAAGGATGCTATTGTTGATCGTTTTAGGGATAAGTTTGAAAAAAGGCCATCTGTAGAGCTTAACAATCCTGATTTACGAATAAACATTCATATTTCCGGAACCACATGTTCTGTGGCTCTTGATAGTTCAGGATATTCCTTACATAAAAGGGGGTATCGTGAAACAACGGGTATTGCACCAATAAATGAAGTGCTGGCAGCAGGTTTAATTATGCTAACAGGATGGGAGAGGCATCTTCCTTTAATTGATCCAATGTGCGGCTCAGGGACTATTTTAATAGAGGCTGCACTAATGGCCAATAACATTCCTCCGGGTTACTTCAGGGAAAGTTTTGGGTTTCAGAAGTGGAAAGATTATGATGAAAAGCTTTTTGAAATGATTTTGGAATCATCCGTTAACAAGATCCGTAATGATGATTATGTAAAAATTCTTGGATGTGAAAAAGATGCTGAGGTAGCGAAAATTGCTGTTGAAAACGTAAAGCATGCAAAAGTAAATGATGTGGTTAATATTACTAAAGGTGATTACGAAGAGTTTGAACCTCCTCAATCAAGAGGGGTTGTAATTATGAATCCTCCATACGGAGAAAGGATGGAGGACCAGGACATCAGCGCTTTGTATAAAAAAATAGGCGACACATTAAAGCAAAAATACCAGGGCTATGATGCCTGGATCATAAGTTCAAATCCTGAAGCCTTTAAAAGTGTTGGGTTAAGGCCTTCAAGAAAGATAACTGTTTTTAATGGTCCTTTGGAATGCCGTTTTATGAAATTTGAAATGTATGCAGGAACCAAAAAGTTGCATAAGGTTAGAGAACGTGAGGATAGGGAGAATGGGCAAAAATGATGATAAGGCTAAAAGTTTTTTTTAGTAAATCGTTTAGCTAAAGCCCAGTATTAACAATCAATATCAATTATTAATGAAAAAAATAGCAGTTTTTACATCTGGAGGAGATTCACCCGGCATGAATGCAGCAATAAGGGCAGTAGTGCGTGCAGGGATTTATAATGGACTAGATGTTTATGGTATTGTGCGTGGATACGATGGAATGATTAATGGGGATATAATTAAAATGGAATCTCATTCAGTAGGTAATATTATCCAAAGAGGAGGAACTATATTAAAGTCAGCACGTAGCGCCCGTTTTTTTACTTATGAGGGTAGGAAGCAAGCTTTTGAAAAATTACAGGAATTTGGAATTGAAGCTTTGGTTGCAATAGGTGGTGATGGTACATTTAAAGGTGCCGAAGCCTTAAGTAAGGAATTTGGGGTGAAAGTAATTGGCTTACCTGGTACTATTGATAATGATTTGCGTGGAACGGATTTTACAATTGGTTATGATACTGCAATTAATACGGTAGTTGAAGCTGTAGATAAATTGCGGGATACAGCCGATTCGCACGACAGGTTGTTTGTGGTTGAGGTTATGGGCCGTGATGCAGGATTTATTGCCATGCGAAGTGGTATTGGAGCAGGGGCCGAAGCAGTGCTTGTTCCTGAAAATCCTACCTATATCGATCAATTGGTTAAAGTTCTTGACAGGGGCTGGAGACGACAGAAAATGAGCAGTATAATTATTGTTGCTGAAGGCGATGAATCAGGTGGTGCTTTTGAAGTTGCCAGGAAAATCAAGGAAAAACTCACGAATTACGACATAAGAGTTACTATTCTTGGTCATGTACAAAGGGGGGGAAGTCCTAGCTGTATGGACAGGTTATTGGCCAGCAGATTAGGAGTGGCTGCAGTAGAAGGATTAATTGAAGGAAAAACAAATGTAATGGCAGGAGTGGTAGATAAAAATATTAAGTTTACTCCATTCTCTGAGGCTATAAAGCATCACACCGTTCTAAATGGAGATATGATGCGATTGGTGGAAATTCTTTCAATCTGATATTTCAGCATGCAGGAAACGCTTTTTATAGATGTAATTCTTCCATTGCCTGTTCCCAGATTATACACCTACAGGATTCCTTTTGATTCAAATGCATTGATTAAAACAGGAATCAGGGTTGTTGTTCAGTTTGGACCAAATAAGTTATATACTGGCTTGGTTCGAAAAATTCATCAAACCCCACCCAAAGAATACGAAGCCAAATATATAGAACAGATACTGGATTTAAATCCTGTTGTGAATGAAAAACAATTTGTTTTTTGGGAATGGCTTTCCTCTTATTATATGTGCAATATAGGTGAAGTAATGAATGCCGCTTTACCGGGGGGATTAAAAATTTCAAGCGAAACCAAAGTAATATTAAATCCTTATTTCGGAAGTGATTATACAAGCTTAAATGATAAAGAATTTCTTATTGTAGAAGCTTTGGAACTTAACCAGGTTCTTACCCTTGACCAGGTAAGTGAAATCATTGATCAGAAAACAACTTATTCTGTAATAAAATCATTACTAGAAAAAGGAGCCATTGTAGTTGAGGAAGAAATTAAAGAAAAATTCAAACCAAAAACGGAAACTTTTATTCGTCTTACTGAAACCTCAACAAAGGATGAATTCCTTAAAGAATTGTTTGATGGATTAGAAAAAAAAGCACCAAGACAGCTTGATGTTCTCATGGCAATATTAAGTTTAGGCAGGGGCGAGGGAGGATCTGCACGAAATGTAAAAAAATCGGAAGTGCTTAAGAAGGCCGAAGGAGCAGAAGGGGCAATAAATGCCTTGGTCAAAAAAGGAATCCTGGAGGTGTTTTCCAGGGAAACAGGCCGTCTTGAAATGGGAGAGGCAATAAGTGGCTATTCGAAAAAATTAAATGAATTTCAACAAAAAGCATATGATGAGATAACAGCTCAGTTTAAAGAAAAGGATGTAGTGCTGCTTCATGGGGTTACTTCAAGTGGAAAAACTGAGATTTACATAAAACTAATTGAAAAAACCCTTGCTCAGGGAAAGCAAGTATTGTACCTGTTACCTGAAATAGCACTTACTGCTCAAATAATTAACAGGCTAAGGAATATATTAGGAGACAAGGCAGGGATATATCATTCAAAATACAATGGCAATGAAAGGGTAGAGGTTTGGCAAAAATTAATTGGAACTAAAAACGGGTTGAATCCAAAAGATGAAGAAGTACCTGGTGATGATCAAAAGGAAAATGCGCCTTACAGTGTAATACTTGGAGCGCGTTCTGCTTTGTTTCTTCCTTTCGATAACCTTGGTTTAATCATTGTTGATGAGGAACATGAGACCTCGTTTAAACAATTTGAGCCAGCGCCCAGGTATCATGCAAGGGATGCGGCAATTGTACTTGGAAATTTTCATAAGGCAGATGTGTTACTTGGATCAGCCACACCTTCCATTGAAAGTTATTATAACGCCCAATCAGGGAAATACGGGTTTGTTGAGTTAATGAAAAGGTTTGGAGGCATGCAAATGCCGGAAATTTTAGTTGCAGATTTAACCGAAGCAAGCCGTAAGAAGCTTATGAAATCTCATTATTCTCCCCTTTTGCTTGAAAACATTAGCCTTGCCATGGAAAACAAAGAACAGGTTATACTTTTTCAAAACAGGCGGGGATTCGCTCCTCAGATAAACTGCTCTATGTGCGGCTGGATTCCTCAATGCACCCGTTGTGATGTTAGCCTTACTTACCATAAAAACATCAACCAGTTAAAATGCCATTACTGCGGATATAGCCATAGGCCTCCTTCTACCTGCAGTGCTTGTGGTAGTGCTGAGGTAAAAATGAGAGGTTTTGGGACGGAAAAGATCGAAGATGAACTTTCCATATTCTTTCCTAATGCCAAAGTTGGTAGAATGGACCTTGACACTACCAGGGGAAAAAATTCATACAAGCAGATAATAAGCGATTTTGAAGAACATAAAATAGATATACTTGTTGGAACCCAAATGGTAACAAAGGGGCTTGATTTTGATAATGTTGGGTTGGTTGGAATTTTAAGTGCAGACAGTATGCTTCAATTCCCGGATTTTCGTGCAAATGAAAGAAGTTTTCAACTTATGGCGCAGGTATCCGGTAGGGCAGGACGAAAAAATAAACGGGGAAAGGTAGTGATACAAGCTTTTAAACCAGAGCATCCCATTATAAAAAATGTAATTGCCAATGATTACCTCTCCATGTATATTTGGGAGATGATGGAACGGAAAAACTTTTTTTACCCTCCCTTCCATCGGTTAATTGGCTTTACCCTAAGGCATAAGGATATTGATGTTTTGAATCAAGGGGCAAAGTATTTCGGTGATTTGCTAAAGAAACAGCTTGGAAACAGAGTACTTGGCCCTGAATTTCCTACTATTGCTAGGATAAGGAATTTGTACAACAAAAAAATACTTGTTAAAATAGAAAAAGAGGCATCAATTGGTACCGTGAAAAGTCAAATTCAGGAGATGCAAAATATTTTTAGTCACCATAAAGAGTTTAAATCTGTGAGGATAATAACGGATATTGACCCTTTGTAGATGGAACAATGTTTGCTTGTTATAGTTTAAATTAGAAATGCAGGAATATAAATCCCCTTTATATCTTTTAAATGGCCATGCGGCAACAATGTATCCTGCCTTATTTCGTAATCTTCCTGTAGTTGAGTTAATTGGAGAAAGAATAGATACTCCCGATGATGATTTTTTGCAATTAGACTGGGTAAAGAATGGAAGTAAAAAACTTGTTATTGTTTCCCATGGCCTTGAGGGCAATTCCAGAAGGCATTATATGCTTGGCATGGCAAAAACTTTTTCGGAAAATAATTTTGATGTATTGTTATGGAATTACAGGAGTTGTGGGCCGGTTATGAACCGAACCTTGCGTTTTTACCATAGCGGAGCCACGGATGATCTTACAACAGTAATAAATCATGCAATTAATAAGGGTTATTCTGAAATTTCCTTGATTGGTTTTAGTTTAGGTGGTAATTTAACCTTAAAATACCTTGGTGAAAAAGCTCAAAATATTCCCACTCAAATTAAAAAGTCCGTTGTTTTTTCAGTACCCTGTGATTTGTCTGCAAGTGCTGCTCATTTGAACAAGTGGTATAACAAGATATATTGCAATCGTTTTTTAAATAGCCTTAAATTTAAAGTAACTTTTAAATCACAAAAGTTTGAGATACTTCAAGAGAGGCTTCATTTGTTAAAGACGATAAAAACATTAAGAGAATTTGATGATAATTTCACCGCCCCCCTTCATGGCTTTGATGATGCCGCTGATTACTATGAGCAGTGTAGTTCAATTAATTATATCGACAAAATAACAGTTCCTTGTTTAATAATAAATGCGTTAAACGATCCATTTCTTCCAACGGATTGCTACCCTATTAAAGCAGTTGAAAACAATGCTATGGTTTTCCTTGAAATGCCAAATGATGGTGGACATTGTGGTTTTACCAGCAGCGGGGAAGCATACTGGTCAGAAATTAGGGCAGTTGATTTTTGTGTTGGATTATAAACCTTCAATTTTCTACCAGGGAATGCTTTTTATTACTTGTAATATTGCTTAAAGTCCAGATTATTTTTTGGGAAACTGATTGCTTTCTAACAGGACAATCAATTACCTGGCAAATCTGGCATGATTGAGCAACACAGGGGTCAGCATGTATAAAGATTTCAATTCTGCTGCTTGATTTAGAAAGAATAATATCTTCAATTATTTTTAATTCATCGTGGCATTTTTTTAAATCATAATACCAGGGAAGTGTAATGTGGCAGTCAATATGCAAGTCAGAGCCATATTTAATCACCCTGAAATTATGAATGTCAATCCAATTGTCTTTCCGGTTTTGGTTTAAAACCACTATTATTTTTTCTATTATCTCATTGTCGGCCTCATCCATTACGCCAGCAATAGATTTTCTCACAAGATTATAACCTGTATAAACTATAAACCCTCCAAAACCTATTGCCACAATATTATCAATCCATGCAATGGAAGTAAAAAAGATTAATAAAAGACCTAATAACAATCCTAAACTGGATAAAGCATCAGACATAATATGCTTTCCATTTGCATTAATTGTAATTGAATTTAGTTTTTTGCCTTCATACTTAAGATATAAAGCGAGAAGAAAATTTATAAGGCCAGTAGCCGCAATAAGGTATATACCAATATCGATATTTTTTAAATCCTGGGGATTGATGAGGTTGTAAATTGCTTTTGACACTATGTAAACCCCTGCAATTGCAACTAAAAAACCTTCAAAACCAGAGGAAAGGAATTCGATTTTACCGTGACCATAAGGATGATTATTGTCTTTAGGCTTTGAAGCAACTGAAACACTATACAAGGCAAATGCACCAGCTGTTACATTTACAATACTTTCCAATGCATCAGATAAAATGGAGTTTGAGGCAGTAATAAAGTATGCAAGCATTTTAGCTGCCATCACCAGGATGCTGACAATCAATGCAAGAATTAATGCTTTCTGTTTATCGCTTATCATTTTTGACAATTCGTAATTTTCCCGGGTTCATTTTTTGATAGCACTTGTTCAGAATAAATACTCAAATCCAGAACGAGAACGATTAATTTTAGCCTCAGTTTTGATGGTGTTCTACTTTTCTTGTTCAAATAAATGCCTCACTACTATTAGGTAAACTAAACAAATAATAACGAATGGGAAGGTAAATAATTTTATAAAGCAATTTGATAATTATTTAAAAATAGAAGGAATTGATTAGATTTGATAGATGGAAATAGAACAAGTGGATTTTTTACCCGAGCTTAAATTTAAAACTAGCAGGAGCGGAGGAAGCGGGGGGCAGAATGTAAATAAAGTTTCAACTAAGGTTGAATTGAATTTTGATGTGCTTAATTCCTCTATTCTTGATGCACAGCAGAAAATAAAGGTTCTTAAAAAACTAGAAAAAAGAATTACAAAAGAAGGAATTTTACAAGTAATTGTGCAAACTGAGCGCACCCAACTAGGTAATAAAAGGATTGCCATTGAAAAATTCCATGAATTAATTGCAAAATCCTTTGTGGAAAAAAAGAAAAGAAAAGCCACCAAACCAGGTAAGGCTGCAAAAGAAAAAAGACTTAAGGAAAAAAAAATCCAAGGGGAAAAGAAAAAATACAGAAAATTAGATGTTTAATTATCAATCTCTCACAATTAAAAAGAGTATGAAAATAGCATTTGCTAAATCTTTTTTATTTCTGATTTGAATATCATCTTATCCTCAAAGAATGTAATCGAATAAATGTATTAAGCTGCATCAATTAATCTGCTTTTTGTAAAAAATCATTCCACAAGGCATCCTCTTTGGGAGGATTCGCTATTATTTCAATTTGTTCTTTTTTTACAGGATGCATAAACCTTACTTTTCTGGCATGTAGGTGAATGGAAGCATCTTTATTGCTGCGGGCAAACCCATACTTTAAATCTCCTTTAATAGGGCATCCAATTGATGCAAGCTGGACTCTTATCTGGTGATGTCTTCCAGTTTGTGGATTTATTTCCAATAAATGGTAATTGTCAGAAGAAGCGATTAGCTGATAATGAAGTTCTGACCTTAAAGCTCCCGGTTTTTCTACCAAAGAAGCCCTGGATTTGTTTTTTTCTTCATTTTTAATTAAATAATGAATTAGGGTGCCATTTTCCACAGAAGGCCTCTGCTTTACAACTGCCCAATATGTTTTTTCAACTTCCTTGTTTCTAAACATTTCATTGAGCCTGGTAAGGGATTTGCTGGTTCGCGCAAACAATACAATTCCGCTTACCGGGCGGTCTATCCGGTGCACGGTTCCTAAAAACACATCGCCCGGTTTATTGTATTTGTCTTTTATATAGTCCTTCACATAATCGCTAAGCGGTTTATCCCCGGTTTTATCACCCTGAACAATATCGGATGGCCTCTTATTTACAGCTATAATATGATTGTCCTCATAAAGAACTTCTAATTTGGTATTCAGCATTTAAAGTTTGAATTTTCAGGTATAAAATAAAAAATCCGAAACTCCTTAAAGTCCCGGATTTTCTCAATGAATGGTCCGGATATTAATTTCTCCTGCCAAGGTAAATCATAATGTAATAAGCCAGTGTTGCAAGGGATGCAAGCGCGGCAACAACATAAGTTAAGGCTGCCCATTTTAAGGCGTCCTTGGCTTGAGCGTTTTCAGTACCCCTTGTAATTCCTGCGGAATTAATCCAAACAAGAGCTCTTCTGGATGCATCAAACTCTACAGGTAAAGTAATAAAACTAAAGAGTGTTGTGGTGGCAAACATTAAAATACCAATAAGAAGTAATTGAGGGAAAGCATTGAAAAACAAAATACCTCCGAGCAATACCCATTGCATGTATTTTGAAGAAACACTTACAACAGGAACCAGGGTGGAGCGCATTTGTAACCAGGCATAGGCATGGGCATGTTGAACAGCGTGACCAACCTCATGAGAGGAAACAGCAGCAGCAGCTACACTTTTTCCCATGTATACATCAGGGCTTAAATTTACTGTTTTGTTAGTTGGATTATAATGATCAGAAAGATGACCATCAACCGAAATAACTTTGACATCATAGATATCATTGTCTTTTAGCATTTTTTCTGCTATCTCTTTTCCAGTTAAACCCGCACCATTTGGCACCAGTGAGTACTCTTTGAATTTTTTCTTTAGTTTGCTTCCAATCAACCAGCTTAAAAGCATGAAAAATCCAAAAATTAAATAAATTCCGATCATCGTTTTTTAGTGTTAATTTTTTATAATTATTTGCAAATATACTCTCAATAAACGTTCCCAAGGATTCAATATTTTATTTTTTATCCTAATTTAATTAACAAATGACAATTGTGGCAGGTAGAAAAGGCCTTAAAGTGCCATATTGACAACTAGATTAACACTTTTGATTTAAAAACTGAATTTTTTTATACGATTTGAAAAAAAAATTGGCACCCTGAGTTTTGCGGTTTTTTTTGTTCGGTATTTCATTTTTCAAAGTAAAACAAATAATGAATGAAAGGCCTGTCAGTAAAGGTTTTCGGCACATTTTTTGATATTTAAAATAAGGAAAAACAAGGAAAATTTAAACATTTAATTAGAAAAAAGGAGGAACAAACAATGGCACTAACAGAATTAAAGAAAAGAAGAGACGAAGAACGAGTTCCGGATGTATTTAGGGGTGTTTCCAACTTGTTTGATGAATTTTTACGAAACGAATTTTTAACAAGGGAAACAGGTTTTGTCCCCGGAGTGAATATTAGCGAGGACAACGAAAACTTTTTTGTTGAAGTTGCTGTTCCGGGTTATACAAAAGAGGATATTAAGGTTGAAATGAATAATCATATACTTACCATATCTGCTGAGAAAAAAGAGGAAGAAGTGATGGAAGTAGAAAAAACCTTTACAAGGAGAGAGTTTAGTTATGGATCATTTTCCAGGACTTTAGCTCTTCCAGAAACGGTAAGGGAAGAAAAGATTAAAGCTAAATATGAAAATGGAATACTTAGGTTTGTGTTACCTAAAAAGGAAGAGGCAAAACCACAGCCAGCCAAAACAATAGAGATCGAATAATTTGGGAAGTAGTGATTTTTATTAAAAAGAGGTTAAATGAAAAAGCAGTCTATAATTGTATCATCCCTTCGTGATTAGCTTTTTCAGTGGCCTCTTGAAAAAGCAGCCTCGTTTTTTTTGAATTTCACGGTAAAAAAAACAAAAGTAGAAATCGGCATCTTTGCGGAAAGTTTTGGGTTTTTTGCGAGAAAAATATTTCTTTTCCAAAGCCGTAAAGAAAATTCAAAGCTGCAAAAGAAAGTTTCATGCAAAGAGCGCAAAGAAAATTTCACGCAAAGCCGCAAAGAAAGTTTCATGCAAAGAGCGCAAAGAAAATTTCACGCAAAGCCGCAAAGAAAATATCACGTAAAGAGCGCAAAGAAAATTTCACGCAAAGAGAGCAAAGAAGTAAATTCAAAATGAAATTTTAATTTTAAGAAAGAAAAGGATATCTTTTTACATTACCTTTAGCCGGAAAAATCAACATATTGCAATTAAATAGAAAAATAGCAGGAAATAACCTTCAGGGTAGAAAGCTGGTTTAATTTATGAAAAAGACAAATTCGAATCAATAAATGGACAAACCTCTAATTTTAGTAACCAATGATGATGGTGTAAACGCACCGGGAATACGAGCGTTGATAGAAATTGTTCGTCCTTTTGGGCAGGTTGTAGTAGTGGCTCCAGATAAACCTCAGTCGGGAATGGGACATGCAATTACTATAAATAACACATTAAGAGTAAATCATATAAAATCCGAAGAAAACTACCAGGAGTACAGTTGTAGTGGCACACCAGTGGATTGCGTTAAACTTGCAGTAAAAAAAATAATGCACAGAAAGCCCGATATACTGGTATCTGGAATTAATCACGGTTCAAATTCTTCCATTAATGTTATTTATTCCGGAACAATGTCGGCTGCAATAGAGGGAGCATTGGAGAATATTCCATCCATTGGCTTTTCACTTTGTGATCATTCCATTGAGGCTGATTTTTCTGCTTCAAAAAAATATGTTGCCATTATCGTTGAAACTGCATTGAAAAATAAAATTCCAGATAATATTTGTCTCAATGTTAATATCCCTGCAATTGATTATCAGGAAATTAATGGAATAAAAATTTGCAGACAATCCGATGCCAATTGGGATGAGAATTTTGATGAGCGGGTTGATCCCTCAGGAAAAAAGTATTACTGGCTTACTGGTGTTTTTAAAAATTATGATGAGGGACAAGATACAGATATGTGGGCCCTTTCCAATAATTATGTAAGCATTGTGCCTGTTCAATATGATCTTACCGCATATAAAGCAATTGAATCTATCCAAAAGTGGAATACTGGAAGTTGGATCAAATAAAAAATCACTGGATAAACAAGGGAGTAAAAAATGAAAATAAATTGTTTGCTAAAGCATATTTAATATAAATATTTGAACCTAGAAAGTAAAAATCATTTCTATTTACAATACCAGAAAAATCATTTTCCTATGAATTCTAAAATAAATTTAAATACACTTCCCCTGGGCATAGCTGTTGGATTAATGGGTCCTATCCTTGTTCTTCTTGCTTTTTATGGGATAAAATTTAGTCATTTAACACTCATGGAGTTTTTAAAAGCTTTTATAACAAATAATGTTTTTGTGCAGTTGATTAGTTTGTGTGTGATAATTAACCTCTTTGTTTTTTTTATTTTCATATGGACTCACCGTTATTATGCAGCAAGAGGGGTTATAATGTCCACTTTTATCTATACAATTGGCGTTGTAATTTATAAATTCATTTAATTACTAACATTCAGAAATAAAGGGAATGAATTATTACATAATTGCAGGAGAGGCATCGGGAGATTTACATGCATCTAACCTAATGAAATCCATTACTCGTTTAGATGGGAAAGCAAAATTCAGGTGTTGGGGAGGTGATTTAATGCAGGCTCAGGGAGGTGTTTTAGTTAAACATTACCGCGAATTGGCATTTATGGGATTTGCAGAGGTTCTGTTGAATATTTCAACTATTTTAAAAAATTTAAAATTCTGCAAAAAAGATATTTCCGAAAATAAGCCTGATGTGCTAATTCTGGTGGACTATCCTGGTTTTAACCTTAGAATTGCAGATTTTGCTAAAAAAAAGGGGATAAAGGTTTTCTATTATATATCGCCTCAAATCTGGGCATGGAAACAAAACAGGGTACATAAGATAAAGCGGATAGTAGATAAGATGTTCGTAATTCTTCCCTTTGAAGAAGATTTTTATGCAAGATTCAATTATAAGGTAGATTATGTAGGACATCCGTTGTTGGATGCAATTGAAGAATTCAACACTACCAAGCTGCCTTTTGAAGAATTTACTAAAAAACACAAACTTGGTTCAAAGCCTATTGTTGCGATTTTACCTGGTAGCAGAAAACAGGAAATAAGCAAAATGCTAGAGATAATGTTGAGCATTTCTCCATTTTATGCTAATTATCAATTCGTAATAGCCCGGGCTCCTTCAATTGATGCTGAATTTTATTCCACTTTTATCAAACAGGGTGATGTGAAAATTATTAGCAACAGCACTTATGAATTGCTTCAGCATTCAACTGCTGCACTAGTAACCTCAGGTACGGCTACGCTTGAAACGGCATTGTTTGAAGTTCCCCAGGTGGTTTGTTATTCTGGTGGAATTATCTCCTATACCATTGCAAAAGCACTTATTAAAGTGAAATATATTTCCCTGGTTAATTTAGTGATGGATGAAAAGGTTGTAACGGAATTGATTCAGGATGATTTCAATGCTGAAAACCTTAAGCAGCAGCTGGATATCCTGCTTTTTAATGAACAAGACAAGCAAAGACTTTCCAATAAATATAAGGAATTAAGAAAAAAATTAGGAAACTGCGGTGCTTCCAACAAAACAGCAAGTCTTATGGTTAATAATCTTCCTTAAGATTCAAGCATAGTTTAAGGTTTATTTCTATTTTTGCAGCCATGAAGCAGTTGTTGTATTCCTTTTTTAGCCTTATTCTAAGCCTTTTTTTAATTTCATCCCAAAACATTAGCTCAGCCACTACTGTTAATATTGGAATTTTAACAGAACTTAAGATTTCATCTCTTATACTTTCAGCCCACTATGGCGATTATTATTTATATGGTGATGGTAACCGTATTATCTTAATTTCGGGTAATGAAAGCCTTTTATGCCAGGTAAAGGAGGATTCTGTACTTGTGAAAAAGCAAAACACAACAATCGGTACATATAAAATAGTAAAACTAATTGGTAAAAATGCTCCCAATAGTTTTAATATTAAACCGATGAAACCGGAAAAACCTTTGACTATTTTTGATCATAACCTGGATTTGAGTGTTTCAAATAAATTTTTTAAAATCATAAACAGGGTAAATATAGAGTATTATGTAGCAGGGGTTGTTGAGGCAGAGAATGGTATTAGTCAAAATTACGAATATTATAGGATGAAGTCCATAATTTGCAGGACATATGCTTTAAACAATTTGAGAAGGCACGAAGCCGAAGAATACAATCTTTGTAATACAGTGCATTGCCAAGTATATAAGGCCAAGAATAGGCACAATGATGATATATTAATGGCAGCTTTTGCAACAACAGGAATGGTAATAGTGGATACTAATTTGCAATTGATAACAGCAGCTTTTCATTCCAATTGTGGTGGACAGACTGTAAATTCAGAATCAGTATGGTCCTTACCTACAAGTTATTTAAAATCGGTTGATGATACATTTTGTTTGAATATGCCACACGCAACCTGGGAACACCGAATAAATAAGAATGATTGGCTGAATTACCTGAAAAAAGATTTCCCTATCCTTTCGGATTCCGCCAGTACTTGTTGCAATCTAACCTATTCACAAAATAGGAGGGAGATAGATTTTTTAAACGATAGCCTAAGGATACCCTTGAAAAAAATTCGCAATGATTTCAGACTAAAATCTACTTTTTTTGTTTTTGAACCTCATGGAGATTCAATTCTGTTAAAGGGAAAAGGATTTGGCCATGGTGTAGGGCTTTGCCAGGAGGGAGCAATGCGTATGGCAAAGCTGGGGTTTAAGTTCAATGAGATTTTGCATTTTTATTATAAAGATGTATATTTAGTAGACCTATCTGTTATTAATTCTAATCAGTAGGAGAACTAAATATGCTGTAAAAATGAATTACTTTAGCCGTGCTCCTCTTATACGGCTGATAATCCCCTTTACAGCAGGAATTCTTTGTTTTGTTTATAGTCAGTATCCTGTTAAAAATCTTTCTTTTTTCATAGCTTTTCTTGTTTCAATCCTATTTGTATATAAAATTACCTTTTCAGGAAAATATAGATTTAGATGGGTTTGGGGATTTTTAACTTCTATATTTCTGTTTTTAGCCGGTTATGAATTAACAGCAATTAAAACCCAGAAATTTAATCCTAAGCATTTCAGTAATTATGCGGTGAATAACAATCCTATAATAGGCCGTATAGTTGAACCACTTATTGAAAAAGAAAATTCATATAAAACTACAATTGAAATAATAGGAGTTAGGGAGAATGGGATTTGGAAGGAAACCATGGGAAAGGTAATGGTTTATTTTCAAAAAGATACGCTGTGTAGCATCCTGGAATTAAATGATAAATTAATAGTGGATGCAATTTTCAAAGATATTGATCCTCCATCCAATCCCGATGAATTTAATTATAAAAAGTATCTCTCAAATCATTTCATTTACCAGCAAACCTATATTAAATCCGGTGAATGGAAAACAACAGCCAAGGATCAGCAAATATCATTGTTTAAAATAGCGAATAAGACAAGGAATACTTTATTGAATATTTTCACCAAATATGGAATTAAAGACAAAGAATTTGCTGTTGCTTCAGCCCTTATAATGGGTTATAAAGACAAGTTAGATCCTGAAATAATTAGGGCTTATTCTGGTGCGGGGGCTATGCATTTGCTTGCAGTATCCGGATTACATGTGGGCATTGTTTTTTTTGTTTTCAATTTCATGTTGTTATTTCTGAATAAACTACCCTTTGGCCAAATTATAAAAGCCGTGATCCTACTTTTGGCTTTGTGGGCATATGCAGTATTAACAGGTCTTTCCCCATCCGTTTTAAGGGCAGCAACAATGTTCAGTTTTATTATTATTGGAAAAGCATTCAACAGAAACACTAACATCTACAATACCCTGGGTGCATCAGCATTTATCTTGCTTTTATTCAATCCCTATTTGATTATGGAGGTTGGATTCCAACTTTCCTACCTGGCGGTAATTGGCATAGTTTATTTACAGCCAAAAATCTACAACCTTTACAATCCATCCAATTGGCTTATAGATAAAGTATGGGGACTCACAGCAGTTTCACTTGCTGCTCAACTTGCAACATTTCCCCTTGGTTTACTGTATTTTCATCAATTTCCCAATTATTTTATTATTTCAAATATAGTTGTAATACCTGCGGCAACAATGGTTATTTATTCAGGAATGGTATTGATGGCTGTATCCGGGGTTGAAGTTTTAGCGGAACTTGTGTCAAAATTCTTTTATATACTTATTAAACTGTTGAATGAGTCAGTTATACTGATTGAAAAACTTCCTTATTCTATTTCAGATGGTGTTTATGTTACAATTACACAAACCTGGCTTGTTTATGCCATGATTATTTCAGGAATAGCTTTTTTTGTCATCAAAAAAAATAAATATCTGTTAATGATTTTAACTGTTTTCATTGTTTTTTTAATAGCCCGGTTACCTGAAAAGTGGAACAATAATAAACAACAAAAGTTCATTGTTTACAATATTAAGGGCCATTCGGCAATTAATTTTATAAATGGGGGCATGAATACAATTATTTCGGATTTATCGCTTATTAATAACAAGAGTAAGATTCAATTTCATATGCGCAATAACTGGATAAAGCTGGGTGTGAATAAGGAGAACTTCCTGGATTCAGACAAAATTAAAAACGAAATTTTCTCAATTAAGCATGAAAGCGGGTTATTTACCAAAGGAAATTTCTTCAAATTTAATCGGATTAGTGTAGGATGGATTAATAATAAAACACAATTAGCTGTAAATCCAGTACATAAAATCAAACTGGATTATATCATCCTTTCAGATAATACGCGCTTTAAAATTAGTGAAGTGATGAAGAATTTTGAGGTAAAAAAAATAATAATAGATTCATCTAATTCTGTGTATAAGGCTAAACAGTATGCTGAGCAGTGTTCAGCGTTGCGAATTGATTATCATTCTGTTTATGAAAGTGGTGCTTTTATTGCGGATATTCAAACACATTTTAAAACAAATGCTTTTGCAGGATTTTGGCACTTTTAATAGTATAGCGGATGGAATTTCACTTGCATTTTACTGTTTAATTCAATTGCCGGCATTGGAATTCTGAATGCACTTAAAATATAGAAGGTTTTTTTCAAAAATTTACTGGATGTTTTAATGTTTTGAAGATTTATATCGGGAGATATAAAAAATCTTCTGTATGCAGTATATCCATAGTTGTTATTGTCCCGGGGGCTTCCATATACCATTTGGGAAGCAGCGTAACCTGTAGCAATATTCAACCATTTTGGGTAATTACTATCATGGGGTAAGAAAGCAGATAGGTTAAATGATAACCAGTAACTCTGTCCATTATAATCTTTTAGCATTTGTTCGGGTAAACTTTTTCCAAAAGTTTGTGGTCTGAGTGGGGCATAGGCAGTGGTATGAAAAGAATATTTCGGCATTATTCTGATTTCATTCCAAGCTAGTTGTTGTGCAATAAGAAATGTAGAACCAGCCATATTAAAACCAAAATCACTCCATGATGCACCATAATCATCACTAAAACCATCAAAAACTTCAATAGGAGCTTGCAAAACAACACCAAGCATACCACCAATCCAAATTGATTGAATTCTATCCATACCTGACCATAGAAGCATATCTACCCCTAATCTGCTTTGTTGAAAGGCACTCCAAAAATGTCCACTTTTATCTATTTGATTCCAGTGATCCATATCATTATAGAAATGAAAAGAAGTTCCTGTTTCCTTACTGTACCAGGCTTTATTGAGAAGGTATAAACTACCACCAAATCCAATTGCAAAGCCTCCTGCTAATTTATGAAGCCTTGATTTATTAATTGTAGAAGATTTTAAA
Source organism: Bacteroidota bacterium (assembly GCA_013696965.1). Lineage (NCBI taxonomy): Bacteria > Pseudomonadati > Bacteroidota > Bacteroidota bacterium. The sequence goes on from JACCXN010000056.1 coordinate 65,604, forward strand.
CTGTCCTTTTCTGAGTGGTTAACAGGAGTTTGAGCCTTACAATAGAGATTTGCAAAGAAAAGAAAAGCGAAAATGAACAATAAAAATATTCTCACGAATTAGGTTATAGCTAACAAAGGTAATTATTATTTAAGTTGAATTTAGATTGAACATCAACACTGATTTTCATTCTTTACTAATGATTTGATAAAACTTAGAATTTTTTTAAAAATTTTTCAATGGTTCTATTTAATTGAATTTTTGATCCATTTGCTAATAACCATTCGCAAAATGTGTAAATAACGCTACATTTTTATAAACTTAAATTTTTCTTTTCTGTACCAAATATTGAAAATTAGGAATTTAAGCAGGATGAATAGAAGGCACAATTTTTAAATAAATTAAGAAAGTAAATGCATAAAGAAACAATAAAACAGGAAGAAAGCATGAAATTTCTATTCATTTTAACTTTATTCTTTACAATCACAGGTATTGTTTTTACTCACAATAGTTATGCATTTACAGAAATAGAGCAAATAAGGACCAGCAGCGTTTATAATTCAAAAACTGTGGAGGATTTTACCTTTAACCTTAATTCAATTGGGTTTATAGGGAATTCATTTGCTGCTTCTCCATCAAGTCCATCCTCTTGTATGGATGCAGTAATTGTAAATTGTAAGGAGATTCAGTTATCATGGACAACGGGTAATGGTCAGGGGAGGCTAATTGTAGCAAGCAAAGAAAATCCGGTAAACGCATTTCCTATTAACGGGAATTCATACAAAGCAAGCTCAATTTTTGGAAAAGGGGAGGATTTAGGGAAAGGTAATTTTGTGGTGTACAAAGGTTCTGGCAACAATACTACACTATCTATTGAAGAGGAATCTACTTATTATTTCTCGATTTTTGAGTATAATGAGCATGAAAAGAAATTGTTATACCTAAGCCATGAATACCCAAGCAAGAAAATTATCATGGATCAGGTTTTTGTTGAAAACACTATGGAATCTGAGCTGTTTGCTTGTAATGAAAGCCAATTGGTACTTGATGTTGGAGAAGGTTATTTTTCCTATAAATGGAGCAATGGTTCAGAAAATCAAAAAACAACAATTGATTCTCCAGTTGATTTTGAGCAAAGCTTTTATAGTGTAACTGTTTTCAATGAGAATGGTTGCTCTAAAAGTATTCCGGTAAAAATAGCCTATATGAATTGTGACAAAGTTAATGGGAATACAAGCGATACTGATTTTGAAGTATATCCCAACCCGGTTAATCGTATTTTAACTTTAAGAATGAAAGATAGCCCCACAAACAATTACAAGAGCAATTTGAATGATGAAATTGAACTCAAAACAAGTGTACGTGTTATAGATTTATTGGGCAATATAAAATATTACGAGAGCTTAAGTTTTTATGCTCAAAGCAAAAATATTTACCTGGGAAATCTGGAACAAGGTATTTATTTATTGCAAATAGAAAACAAAGAAAAAGTTGAAACCCGGAAAATAATTATAAGAAGATAAGTTATAGAAAATACACCTTTTATTGTTACTAATGTTGAAGATGAAAACTAGTGTTCTCTTATTTAAATCAGGAATAATTTTATTGATATTATTCACTATTTGTGAGAATTCATTGGCACAAATTCACAAAATAACTATTGGGGAAATAAACTACAAGTCTGATAAAAGTATGGATTCGGGTGATTGGGTAGAGTTATGGAACTATGGAAACCAGACCATCGATATTTCAAACTGGATTTTGCAGGGTGAAAAATTCAATGAATTTTATATTATTCCCCAGGGTACAACAATTGGTTCTAATAAACGCAAGGTTTTAGTAAGAGATGCGGTGATGTTTCAGCAAATTTACCCAGGTGTTGATTTTTTAGGTCCTTTTGTATTTAGATTAAGTGGGAAGGGTCAGCCAATAAGGCTTTATGATAATTTCAATATGCTTTATTTGGAAATGGCTTATAATGATACCCTGCCATTTCCAAAAACTCCGGATGGACATGGAAAAACTTTGGAGTTAATTGACCCTGAAAGTGATTTGAATGATGGTGAAAATTGGTTCGCAGGATGCATATTGGGATCTCCGGGAAGCCAATTTAAACCTTGTTTCACAAACTTGGTTTTTAGTGAAATAAATCACTCATCAGACGATCTTTTAGATGCCGGGGATTGGGTTGAGATCAGGAATGTTGGTAATGTAGAGGTAAATGTAACAAATTGGACTTTTAAAAACAGAAAGGATACACTTACAAATGAGTTTAAAATACCTGCCAATACTATTGTACAACCTGGAGAGCATTTAATTTTAGCCAAAAAAAATAAATTCAGCGATTATTATCCCGATGTTCCTAATGTAGTAAAACCTTTTGAGTTTGGAATACGAAGCCATCAGGAAATACTTAAGTTATATGATGAAAATGGTAAAATTTACACATCCATGTTTTATAACAATTTAGCTCCCTGGCCAGTAAATGCTGGCAATAATGGCATTACACTCGAATTATTAGACTCCAGCAAATCTTTATGTTCCGCAACTAACTGGTTTGATGGATGTGTGGGAGGCTCTCCCGGAGCTTACTATAGTCCTGTCTGCTTATACAATTCTATAAATAAATATTCAGTCAATAATAAAGAGGATAAAATTTACCCGAATCCATTTAAAACAAGTACACATATTGAAATAAAAACAGGTGGAGAAAACAGGGAAAACTTAAAATTAGTTGTTTATGATTTTACTGGAAGGGCAGTAAGTACAGAATTTTATCCGGAAAAGGATATTAACCATTTGGGTGAAGGATGGGTGAAAATTACATTTGAAAGAAAAAGCATAGATCCTGGGATGTATTTTTACAGGCTATATTCCCAAAGTAATTTAACTTTAAGCACTGGTAAATTAATGATTGAAAATTAAGTATTGCATTTTTTTTTAATAGTAAAAGTTCATGATAAGTGCCAAACCGTTATTAACAGTAGTTATTTTTTATTGAACTCAATGTTTTTGACAGTTCCTTCTGCTGATAAATAAAACTTTGTCACCCCTTTTTCTTTATTTCTTTCAAAATGGTAAAGAATTCTTGTCCATTTCCAAATTCATCCTTTTGCCCTACCGTTAGTTTTGTCTTTATGATTGGGATCTTATACCCCTTTTAATAAAGGCCAGGTGAAAGCAGAATAATTTACAATTTATTAAATGAGTATTAAGAAAAGCATGAATTTAAAATATAAAAAATCCAAAAATACAACCTATCAATACTCTGGAAACCATCCCTGGATTTTGTTTTTAGCTCTTAGTCTTATTTCATCTGTTACATGAGTAGAAACAAGTGTAATTGTTGTTGCAAGCAAGGCAAGGTCATCCGTATAGCCAATAATTGGCATAAGATCAGGAATAATATCTAAAGGAGAAATAAAATAACCCAATGCCGCAGCAATTTTTAATTTAACAGAGGTAGGCGTATTTTTTGCAGATAGCGTGTAATATAAAAGCAAAAGGCAAGAAATCGCTTTAGATCCAAGTATCCCAGCTACTTTTTTTATCTTTTTATTGAAAGTTATTTCGGAATATTTTTTTTGATAATTAACATTTATTTCCTTCATAAAAAATTTAGTTTAAATTTAAGTTTGATGTCTGGGTTTATGTTTATCCGCTTAATAAATATTTTACTTAAACAGTTGACACCAGTGTAAAACGAACACTCTGATAACCTTTATTTTAGTTGGTTATTATTCTTTGTGATCATTTAATTTTACATTAAATAATAAACTTTTATTAGAGTAGTTTTACCTTCAAATCAACTCCATTAGCATAGCGCATCTTTCTATCATTGCTTTTAAATTCTATCTTTGACATATTGAGCGCATTCGTGTTTCATGGAATGGAATTGATCAAACCTAGATATTAGTTGGCTAATCATAGCTTTGATATCATTTAGCGCCCAAATCAGAATTTTAAATTCCTTTTCAAATTATGGAAATTAACTTTATAAAAACACAATGACTTTAGTATTAGATGACACCGTCAGATTTTACAAAAAAAATGGACATCTTTTATTAGAAGCAATTTTTAGTCAGGGAAAAACAATAAAAAAAACATATTACACGAAAAATTCTGAAATAATTGTAGTTGAAGATTATACAAAAAGCTATAAAGGAATGTTTGGCTCTTTTTATTATGAAGATCCTAATTTAATAGGATGGTTTAGTAATGGCAATCAAGGATGGGTAGTATATCCCTACTATAGAAAAATTCCTCACACGATCAGATGGGAAATAAATAAACCACTAACTTGGATTGATTTTAAAGGCGCTATTAATGAAACTTCCCCTTTTGATACCATGACATTTTGGGAATTAAATTATTTCTATGAATACCCTTCGATGAATGAAGTCAAACTCATCACTTTTGTAAATTTTGATGCTAAAAAATCTTGGTATAAAAACCAAAAAGCAACTGATGAATTATTAATTCATCAGCAAGGTCTTTTTGATATAATTGAAATTTATTCCCGGATTTTTATTAAAAGAGTTGAAGAAGCAAATGGTTTAAAAAGTGATAGTTATGAAGATTTTATTAATCAAGTTTTTCAAAAGACTAAAATAGAATTATACGGATTTCACAAGGAATATTCCAAAGAAACGGATCATGGAAGAAAAGAAGATAAGCAAGCGGATTGGACAAAAAAAATTAGAGAATTGCTCATTGAATATAACAATTATAGTAACCGGGAAATTATTTTCAGCATTCAATAAATGTATTTCAAAACTTTTGAATTAACATTGTTACAAAGGCAGACAGAATTAAAAATATTATGGAAAACACATCAATAAATGAACTAGGTCCTAGCTTTAGAACCAGAAAGCCGTGATTATTCATTATACTCCACTTATTTTGTAACCCTTTGTTTACAGGACAAACTGCTTCTTTTCGGAGAGGTAGTGAAGGGAAAAATGCAACTGAATGAAATAGGATCTTATGCAAAAAGATATTGGGAAGAAATAGCAATCCGTAATCCTCACATTGCATTAGATGCTTTTGTAGTAATGCCCAATCATATACATGGGATTATATTGATCAATAAAAAGGGAAATCAAAAAGAAATCATGTCCACTATAGTAGGTTCTTATAAAGCGGTAGTAGAGAAATCTGCCAAAGTAATAGTGCGCAAATTTGCATGGCAAGCAAAAATTCACGCTCAAATAATTAAAGATAAAAGCTCCCATACCACTATTGCTGATTACATTGTAAACAATCCATCAAAATGGAGGCATGATAAATTTTATAAATCTTAAAATTCTTCCTATTGGTTCAGCTTGCTCCTTAAAATAAATTTTCATATCGCAGTATGTTCCACACTAGGTCCTTCCCCTCGGGCTAGCACTTCAGTTTAGCCTATGTGGTTCTCATATAAACTAGGGTCTCGGCTTAATTAATGAACTGAGAACTTTCTGCAACCGTAAATATAGTTGAAAAACGAAAACATTGTTGTTCATAAATTCCCTCGATCGAGTTTATACAAATGCCCCTACCAGCTGGCGAAAAGTTCATTCATGAGTTCAACTTAGCCTACAATAAAAAATACCACATTTAAGGTATTGGCAAAACAGATTGCTGTCTATACTTTTGACTCGTTATTTATAATTAGTCTAAATAGGTTAATGAAACCATCATGAAAATAAACAAACAATTACTTGCTTTAGTCATTGTTGCAGGAACTATAAGTTTTACTGGCTGCAGAAGAGAGGGTTGCGATGACCCTAAAGCTAAAAATTATGATCCTAAAGCTAAAAAATCAGATGGGTCTTGTATTTATGATACAGCTTATCAAGTACCCGCTACATATGATTTCGCTAATGTAAGCTATACAGGTCAAACCGAAAGGTTAAATATGCTTGATGAGCTTGTTACTGAAATGAAAAAAAGCAATACTCAGGGCACAGCTTTAAGTGCGCAGAAATTAAAAGAAATGTACAGTAACGAAGGTGGACATTTCAGCTTTACCTCTGCCAATCAATTGAAAAATAAAACTTTTGCTGATGATATAGCTGTTTTCGAAAATTATATGGATAAACTGGCTGCTGCAAGTACTTCAACTACCCCAGGATCGAATGGTGTGGCTGGTGTGGTTGCAAGTACCATTGATGGTTCAAAAAAATATTTATTTGATGAAAATGGAATAGAATACCTTCAATTGATCGAAAAAGGTTTGATGGGCGCAATCACCTATTATCAGGCTACTTCGGTTTATTTAAGTGAAGATAAGATCGGTGCTGCAGTTGACAATACAAGCGTGGAGCAAGATAAGGGAACCAAAATGGAGCATCATTGGGATGAAGCATTTGGATATTTCGGTGTTCCAAAAGATTTCCCAGCAAATAAAAGCGGTATAAGATATTACGGAAAATACTGTGATGCGCGCAATACCCTGATGAATTCAAATAAAACCTTAATGGATGGATTTATTAAGGGCAGGGCAGCCATTTCGAATAAAGATATGGTAACCAAGGACCAAATGATAAAAGTTATCCATGAGGAATGGGAAAGAGTTGTTGCTGCAACGGCCATCTCCTATTTAAATAAGGCAAAATCTGATTTTGGTGATGATGCTTTAAGAAACCATGACCTTTCAGAAGCGCTTGCTTTTATCAAAGCCCTAAAATACAATTCGGCAAAAAAGATTACAAATCCTCAAATTGATAATGCAGCAAATGCGCTCGGAAGTAATTTCTATGAGATTACCCAGGCAGCAATAGAATCAGCAAGGGATCAATTAAGTACAATTTATATTTTAGATAGCATAAAAACTTCTTTGTAGGTATAATCTACCAAGGGTAGGATTAATAAAATCAATCGGTTCTTATATATAAGGACTGATTGATTTTTATAAAAAACGTTCATACAATAGCCATAATCAGCAATTGGGAACACTAATTAAAAGATGAATATGGGTATTCCTTATGAACTTAAAAAATGCAATAATTTAAGAATGAAAATTACTGTTAAAAATACTTGTTTGGTTTTTGGAATTGCTTTGCTTTTCACAACAGTATCTTGTGTAAAAGATAAAAAAATTGTGGATGAAAAACCTCCTTTTGACAGAAAGGTAATGTTGGAAAACATAGGTAATGAGATTATAATACCCAATTATAATACGCTGCTTACTCAAGTGCAAGCGCTGAATCTTGCGGTTGATAATTTTACTGCGGCTCCCAATGATATCAATTTGGAAGAATGTAAAACTGCCTTTTTAAATTCCTGGAAAGCATGGCAACATTGCTCTACTTTTGAAATAGGGCCGGCAGAACAAAGAATTCTGCGTGCAAATATTAACTCCTTTCCTACAGATACAAATAAAATTAACAACAATATAAGGTCAGGCAGCTATAATTTGGCAACCGCTTCCAATCTTACAGCAAAAGGGTTTCCTTCAATTGATTTTCTTTTATTTCACTCCACTTTATCCTCAGATATTGTCCTGCAGTACACCACTGATGAACATGCTGAAAAAAGAAAACAGTATTTGAATACACTTGTTGCAGAGATTGTTGACCAGGTAACTTATGTAAATAATCAATGGATAGCTTCTGGAGGAAATTACATTGGCACTTTTACAACTTCATTAGGCAATAATGCCGGCAGTTCAATAGGAATGCTTGTTAATCAGTTGAATTATGATTACGAAATAATAAAAACCAATAAACTGGGGATTCCTCTTGGAAAAAAATCTTTAGGTACTCCTTATCCTGAAAAAGTGGAAGCTTATTATTGTGGTAAATCAATGGATTTAATAAAAGAAAATTTTAATGCTATTGAGGCCTTGTATCTTGGAAAAACAAGTTCAGGTACAAATAAAACAGGCCTTGATGATTATCTTCTTCACCTGGATGCCAAACATAACTCAAGCACTTTGGATGCGGCCATAAAAGAACAATTCGTTGTAACCAGGACAGCCATTGCTGCTGTGCCGGATCCATTATCTTCGACTATTTTAAATAATACCACCCTTGTAAACAGCGCTTACATAGAAATTCAAAAAGCCGTAGTTCTTTTAAAAGCAGACATGCCATCAGCCCTAGGGGTATTAATTACCTACCAGGATAATGACGGTGATTGATTAATACTGAAAAATTGCATTGATTTTTATTTGAAAACACAGGCATTTGCAGAAGTTTTTAATGCCTGCGCCTTTATAAAAAATTAGAAAAATAGAATACTGACACATAGGTTTCACATAGAATAACAATACTTTTAATTTGAATTTTAAACTATTAAAATCCTCTGCTTTATATAAACCTGTGCATATTGCACCCCTTGCTGTATTCAGGATACTGTTCGGGTTAATAATGACAGTAGGAATAATAAGGTTTGCCTTAAATGGATGGATAGAGGAAATGTACCTTAAACCTGGTTTCTTCTTTACTTATGCAGGTTTTGAATGGGTACAGCCATTTTCACCACTATTAATGTACGCCTGGTTCGCATTTAGCGGAATAGCCGCCTTGTTTATAGCTTTGGGTCTTTATTACAGGTTTTCCACAATACTTTTTTTCATCACTTTTACTTATATTGAACTCATTGATAAAAGCAATTACCTGAACCACTATTATTTTATCAGCATAGTGGCCTTCCTGATGATTTTTTTGCCTGCTAACAGGTATTTTTCGCTTGATACTTATAGAAATCCAGCTCTTGAAATTGAAAAAATACCAGCCTGGATGATTAATTCCCTTAAACTTCAGCTGGGAATCGTTTATTTTTATGCAGGAATTGCAAAATTAAATTATGACTGGCTAATCAACGCCATGCCTTTAAAGATCTGGCTTCCTGCAAATGCAGGATGGCCTGTAATAGGTAGTTTATTTGACGAGGAATGGGTAGCCTATCTTTTCAGTTGGTCAGGGGCAATTTATGATCTTATGATCCCTTTTTTATTACTCTCTGCAAGATTCAGGCCTGTGGCTTACTTCGCTGTAATTGTTTTCCATGTATTAACATGGATTTTATTTCCCATCGGCATGTTTCCTTATGTAATGATCTTGTTAACACTTATTTTCTTTTCTCCATCCTTTCATTTAAAAATAATCGGATTCCTAAAGAACCTTTTACCAGTCAATAATGTGAAAGCATTTTCCACACCACAGGCATTTACAGCAAAAAAACTCATCCTATTTGTTTTCTGTCTTCATTTTTTTATTCAGGTTTTATTGCCATTGAGGTATCTTTTATTTCCCGGTAAGTTATTCTGGACGGAACAAGGCTACCGTTTTTCATGGAGAGTAATGCTGATGGAAAAAGCAGGCACGGCATTTTTTTATGTTACAGATCCTGTAAGTGGTGGCACAGATGAAATTTCAATCTGTGATTATTTAACTACCAACCAGGAGAAAATGATGTGTACTCAGCCCGATATGATTTTGCAGTTCGCTCATTTTTTAAAGAAAGAATATCAAAAGAAAGGAATTGCCGATCCTATTGTAAAAGTGGAAAGCTACGCTACTTTAAATGGAAGCGGGAGCAGGCTTTATATTGATCCCAATGTTAATCTTTCTGCATTAAGTGACAATCATTTTTCAACACGCACATGGGTGCTACCTTTTGAGCGATGATTCTTAAATATTACATATTAATATGCCTGGCAATGGGTTCTGCGCTTGGGGCTTTATCCCAGGATCTGAATTTAAGCGGAAAAGTTTCTGATGCAGAATCTGGTAAGGCCATATTTGCTGCAAACATTATTTTACAAAAAACATCTTTCAGTGCTTTATCCGGAAACAACGGAGAATTTACAATAAAAGGCATTAGCCCTGGTGATTATACCATTATTGTTTTCTTTTCAGGATATAAAACTTACCAGGAAAAAATAAGGATAGATGCGGATACACAAATCGATATTTCCCTTGGAAAATTAAAAACAGAATTAAAAAATGTAATTGTTACTGCAGAAAAAGATAACAGCTTTGGATTGACCAAACTTAATAATGTAGAGAATTCAGCTATATATGCAGGTAAAAAAAGCGAAGTAATTATTATGGAAGACATGACTGCTAACATGGCCACCAATAATTCAAGGCAAATATATTCGAAAATAGCAGGTTTAAACATTTGGGAGAGCGATGCAGGGGGAATGCAGTTAGGCATTGGTGGAAGAGGATTAAACCCCAACCGGGTTAGCAACTTTAACACCAGGCAAAACGGGTATGATATAAGTGCTGATGCATTAGGATATCCCGAAAGTTATTATTCCCCTCCTGCCGAAGCTGTAGAAAGAATTGAAATTGTAAGAGGGGCCGCTTCACTGCAATACGGAACTCAGTTTGGAGGTATTATTAATTTTAAACTTAAAAGTGGACCATCGGATAAGAAAATTCAACTTGTTTCCAGACAAACAGCCGGTTCATGGGGCTTCTTGAATACATTTAACAGCATTGGAGGAACTGTAGGTAAATTAAACTACTATACCTGCTTTCAATACAAAAAAGGAAATGGCTGGAGAGGCAATTCAGAATTCAATACAAAGACCTCTTTTACAACTGCCACCTATTCTTTCTCCGAAGCATTTAAATTAACTTTTGATTACACCTATATGAATTACCTGGCCCATCAAGCCGGAGGTCTTACTGATGCTCAGTTTGCTGAAAACCCAAGATCTTCTTCCAGGGAGAGAAACTGGTTTTCTGTAGACTGGAACCTATATTCTGTTCAGTTGGATTATAAATTCTCTGAAAAAGTAAGAGTAAACAACCGTTTTTATGGCTTATTGGCAAACAGAAAAGCCCTGGGATTTTTAGGCAATATCAACCGTGTAGATCATCTTCAGGAAAGAGACCTTTTAGTGGATGAGTTTAGAAATATAGGAAATGAAACAAGATTGATCTATACTTATAAAACCAACGGACAGTTCAGCAATTTACTAATTGGAGCAAGGTACTACAATGGCTTTACCAACAGAATGCAGGGATTGGCAAACAGTAATTACGGGCCTGAATTTCATTATTTAAATCCTTCTGATCTTGAGAATTCTCATTTCCGTTTTCCTAGTTCTAACTATTCTTTATTCGGAGAAAATGTGTTCCAGCTTACAAAAAAATTAAATATTACTCCAGGTATCAGGTATGAATATATTTCTACAAATTCCCGTGGTTATTATAAAGAAACTTACAAAGACATGGGGAATAACATTATTTATTCTTCAACCAATGAGGAGGAAAGATCAAGTGACCGTTCCTTTTTTCTTGCCGGCCTTGGCCTTGGTCATAAATACAAAGACAATGCTGAAATATATATTAATTTTTCTCAAAATTACCGCTCCATTAATTTCAATGATATGAGGATTGTAAATCCAAACTTCAGGGTTGATCCTGACTTGAAAGATGAAACCGGTTATAGCGCTGATTTAGGGTTAAGAGGAAATAAGGACAAAGTGCTACATTATGATGTCTCTATCTTTTACTTAAAGTATAATGACAGAATTGGCTCAATTCAAAAACTGGATTCAACAACTTATACTATTTATCGGTTGAGAACCAATGTTGCGGATTCCAGAAACACAGGCATAGAAGCATTTGCAGAAGCAGATATATGGAAAATTGCCAGAAAAAAAGATACAAAAATAAAACTGTCCGTTTTTTCCAATATTTCTTTAATCAACGCGCGTTATATGGATACTGAAGAAAAAGCGTATGAAGGCAAAAAAGTTGAGTTTGTTCCGGATTATATGCTTAAAACAGGCTTAAATTTCAGACGAAATAATTTAAAAATATCTACCCAATACGCCTATACTTCCTCGCAGTTCACAGATGCAACCAATGCAGAATTTACAACCAATGCTGTAAATGGTATTGTTCCCGCCTATTATGTAATAGATATTTCAGCAGAATATTCCCGTAAATTTTGGTCTTTGGCTTCAGGAATAAATAATGTTACCAATAATATGTATTTTACCCGAAGGGCAGAAGGATACCCCGGACCGGGAATCATTCCCTCTGACGGCAGAAGCTTTTATGTTACGCTTCAAATTAAAATCTAATACCGGAAAAGATAGCAGTAAAGGATAGTTATTAAAAGCTTCAGCTCACAAAGCAGCTCTTTTTCTTTTCAAATTAAAACATAATCAGGCCTAAAGGGAAGAGCCTAGTTTTAGAACTAGCCGTTAACTTGTAGTTATACTTGCAGCATGCCCAAATAGATTTTTCATTGTAAGTGTAATAAATCCCAAATAATATACTCTAAGCCTTTTTGTAGCCAATTTTCCCCTAAAAGTCACACGAATTCCACACATAAGAGATTATGTCCAAAGAATATTGCATTGTAATAGTAGAAATGCAGGAATGGAATAAAAATAAATGTATTATCAAGAATTGGTTTTCAAAAAACATTATTGGTAAAAAAATAGGCATGCAAAAACAGCAATGAATATAACAAGGTTAAACGTAAGTTCGTGAAATAGCCATGCACCAAACGTTTGCAAACACTAATGAAATTTAAAAAACAAATTATATACAAATGAAAAAAATTACTAGTATAACACTTGCTGCTGCTATAGTCATACTTGCTTTTTCCTGCAAAAAAGACAACATTTCTAAGGATAAAATTAGCGGAATAAGTCAAAAAGGGCCTTTTATAAATGGATAATCAATAACTGTTTTTGAATTAAATAGCAGCTTTTCTCAGACAGGAAAATCTTTCAATACTCAAATTTCAGATAACCTGGGCTCTTTTGAACTGTATGATATTAAAACCAAAACACCTTTGGTAAAATTAAAAGCCGAGGGTTTTTATTATAATGAAGTGACCAATGCCAATTCTTTGGCTTCTATTGCCTTGTATGCTTTATCCGACCTAACAAACAAGAACACTGTAAATGTCAATATTTTAAGCACTTTAGAGGTTTCCAGAATTGAATATTTGCTTGGCAAAGGTTCTACATTTAAGGAAGCGAAAAAGCAGGCGCAAAAAGAAATTCTAAACATTTTTTTTATTGGAAAATCCGATATTTCCGAATCAGAGCTGCTGGATATTTCTAAAAACGGAGACGACAACGCTATTTTACTGGCACTCTCAGTGATACTGCAAGGATATAGAACAGAAGCTGAAATGTCGCAATTCTTGGCCGATATCTCCACGGATATCAAAATTGACGGTGTATTGAATAGTTCCGCACTTGGTTCAGAGCTAATAAACAGCGCCAGATTAATCAACTTACCTGAAGTCAGAAAAAATATTGAAAACAAGTTCCAGTCCCTAGGTGTTTCGGCAGTTATTTCGGATTTTGAAAAATATGTAAAACAATTTATTAGTTCCGCGACCTATACATATACAGGATCAATAAAATATCCGGAAAGTGGTCACTTTGGAATCAATATTTTAAACAATACAAGCCACCAAATAGTCTCTATTGGCGAAAGTGTTAGCTTTTGTGCCGATTTACCTAAAGGATCCCACCTGAAAGTAATTTCAAATCCTAATACAAGTATTGTGGGATATGATATGGGAATAATATTAAATAAATGGATATTTACAGGGGATAATGATAAAGCAGTTTTAGAGTCTATTTCTTCGGGACTTATTGATTTGAGAGTGCACTGTGTTGGTCAAGGAAGCGTTACCTATGATATTTATGAAAACCATTCATTAACTCCCACAAGAACAAAAACAATTTATATACAATAAAAATTCAATTTCTTCAATTCTGTAATTACCTTTCTTTAGATCTTCTGAATAATATAAGATAAGAAAACAATGTTGTCCTAAACAATTTTTAGGTTAAGCAAAACTACTGATTTCATTGAACAAATTCATCAGTATTTAACAATTTCAAAAAAGAACCCCTTGTATAAAATCTTGTGGTGGGTCATTGTATTCCT